>JAFOEP010000123.1 GCA_017380115.1 Clostridia bacterium
CCCGGTTTGCCAATGACTATGTGGTGGATGCGGCCGCCCGGCTGGGTCCTTTGAAAAAGAAAATGCAGACAAACTGTTGTTGCTCGGAGATATTTTGTATCACGGTCCGAGAAACGATTTGCCCAAAGAATATGCACCGAAAGCAGTCATAGAAATGTTAAATAAACTGAAAGATAAAATTCTTTGCGTCAGAGGTAACTGTGATGGTGAAGTTGACCAGATGGTGCTTGATTTTCCGATCATGGCAGATTATGCTGTAATATCCGAAGGCAAACATATTGTTTATGCAACTCACGGTCACGTTTACAACGTTGGCAACCTTCCACCACTGAGTCAGGGAGATATTCTTCTGCACGGACACACGCATATTCCGTCATGGGAACAATTTTCTGATAATAATTTATATCTTAATCCGGGGTCGGTTTCGATTCCGAAAGAAAACTCAGAAAACGGATATATGATTTATGAAAACGGATGTTTTGTCTGGAAAAATCTTGACGGAGAAATTTATCACGAGCTTGAATTGTGATAAATCACATATAGACTTAACAACTGATTGGTTGAAGCATACACAGGAGGAATATATAAAATGAAAGAAAAAATTTATGATATTGTAGATGGTGTTGAAAAATTGGAAGAAGCAATTTCTCGTGTTAAGAAAGCACAGGAAAAATTTGCTGAATATACTCAGGAACAGGTTGACGCTATTTTCCTTGCAGCAGCATCTGCCGCAAACAAAGAAAGAATTTCACTTGCTAAACTTGCTGTTGAAGAAACAGGAATGGGTATTGTGGAAGATAAGGTTATTAAAAATCACTATGCAAGTGAATATATCTATAACGCATATCGTGACACAAAAACTTGTGGAGTGATTGAAGAAGATAAGGCATACGGAATGAAAAAGATTGCAGAGCCTATCGGTCTTGTTGCAGCAGTTATTCCGACAACTAACCCGACATCAACTGCAATCTTCAAAACACTTATTGCGTTGAAAACAAGAAATGGTATCATTATCAGCCCTCATCCGAGAGCAAAAAATTCAACAATCAAAGCAGCAAAGGTTGTGCTTGAAGCAGCTGTAAAAGCAGGCGCACCTGAGGATATCATTTCATGGATTGATGTTCCGAGTCTTGAAATGACAAATCTTGTTATGAAAGAAGCAGATATAATTCTTGCAACCGGAGGACCCGGAATGGTTAAAGCTGCTTATTCAAGTGGTAAGCCGGCACTCGGCGTTGGCGCAGGTAACACTCCTGCAATAATTGATGAGACAGCAGATATAATACTTGCCGTAAACTCTATTATTCATTCTAAAACATTTGATAACGGTATGATTTGTGCTTCTGAGCAATCTGTTATAGTTGATGAAAATATTTATGACGATGTAAAATCTGAGTTTGCTGCACGAGGCTGCTATTTCCTTAATGAAACTGAAATTGAAAAAGTAAGAAAAACAATTATTATCAATGGCGCTTTGAACGCAAAAATTGTCGGCCAGAAAGCTTCAAAAATTGCTGAGCTTTCAGGAGTGGAAGTACCTGACAACACAAAAATTCTCATTGGTGAAGTTGAAAGCGTTGAACTTTCAGAAGAATTTGCACACGAAAAACTTTCACCTGTACTTGCGATGTATAAATCAAAAGATATTCAGGATGCGTTTGATAAGGCTGAACATCTTATTGCAGATGGTGGATACGGACACACATCTTCAATTTATCTCAACGAAGTTACTCAGATAGAAAAACTTGAAGAATTTGCAGCAAGAATGAAAACTTGCCGTATTCTTGTCAACACACCTTCATCTCAGGGCGGTATAGGAGATTTGTATAATTTCAGACTTGCGCCGTCACTCACGCTTGGCTGTGGTTCATGGGGTGGCAACAGCGTCAGCGAAAACGTAGGTGTAAAACATCTTATCAACATTAAAACGGTAGCAGAAAGAAGGGAAAATATGTTGTGGTTCAGAGCTCCTCAGAAAGTTTATATCAAGAAAGGCTGTCTGCCTGTTGCTCTTGATGAACTCAAAACTGTTATGGGCAAGAAAAAAGCATTCATTGTAACTGACCAGTTTTTATATAGCAACGGATATGCTAAACCGATTTTTGACAAATTGGATGAAATGGGCATTGAACACACTTGTTTCTTTGACGTTGCTCCCGACCCGACTCTCGAATGTGCAATTCGTGGTGCTGAACAGATGAAAGCATTCAAGCCTGATTGCATTATTGCTCTCGGTGGCGGATCTGCTATGGACGCAGGTAAAATAATGTGGGTTCTTTATGAACATCCTGAAGCAGACTTTATGGATATGGCAATGAGATTCGTTGATATCCGCAAACGTATTTATACATTCCCGAAGATGGGAGAAAAAGCATACTTTATAGCTATTCCGACATCAGCAGGAACAGGCTCTGAGGTTACACCGTTTGCAGTTATTACAGACGAAAAAACAGGAGTAAAATATCCACTTGCAGATTATGAACTGATGCCAAATATGGCAATAATAGACACAGACTTCCATATGAGTGCACCTCGAGGACTTACAGCAGCATCAGGTATTGACGCAGTAACTCACGCACTTGAAGCATACGCTTCTATGTTGGCAACAGATTATACAGACAGTCTTGCACTTCAGGCATTAAAAATTATTTTTGAATATTTACCACGTGCATACGACAATGGTCAGACAGATATCAAGGCAAGAGAAAAGATGGCAAATGCTGCAACTATGGCAGGTATGGCTTTTGCAAACGCATTCCTTGGAGTATGTCATTCTATGGCACACAAATTGGGAGCATTTCATCATCTTCCTCACGGTGTTGCAAACGCTTTGATGATTAATCAGGTTATTCGTTTCAATGCATCAGAAACACCGACTAAAATGGGAACATTTTCTCAATACGACCATCCTCATACACTTGCTCGTTATGCTCAGGTTGCTGATTATCTCGGATTGGGCGGAAAGACTGATGAAGAAAAACTTGAAAATCTTATATCAGCTATTGAAAAACTTAAAGAAAATGTAGGCATAAAATCAACAATCAAAGATTATGATGTTGATGAAAAATACTTTATGGATAACCTTGATGAAATGGTAGAACAGGCATTTGATGACCAGTGCACAGGTGCAAACCCACGTTATCCACTTATGAGCGAAATCAAGCAAATGTATCTGAATGCATATTACGGCAAAGATTTTGACGAAACAATATCTGAATAATATTCTTCGTATAAAAAGAATTGAACAATAATGATACAAACAATAATTTGTAAGGAGAAACATTATGAATCTTGAAAGAGTTATAGCTGTAAGAGACACAAAAACCATTTATCGTGACGGGGACAAATGTATAAAAGTTTTTAATCAGAATTATTCAAAAGCCGACGTGTTGAATGAGGCTCTTAATCAGGCTCGTATTGAGGAAACAGGATTGAATATTCCGAAAATTATTGAGGTTACAACGATTGACGGCAAATGGGCTATTGTTTCTGAGTTTATTGAAGGCAAGACGCTTGCTCAGTTGATGCAGGAAAATCCTGACAAGAACGATGAGTATCTTGAAATGTTTGTTGATCTTCAGATCAAGGTACAATCAAAGACTTGTGGTGGACTCAATAAACTTAAAGATAAAATGAACAGAAAAATTTCTGAAACAATGCTTGACGAAACAATCCGCTATGAGCTTCATACACGCCTTGAAGGTATGCCGAAACATAACAAGGTTTGTCACGGAGACTTTAATGCATCAAATATTATAATAACTGATGACGGCACTCCGTATATAATTGACTGGTCACACGCAACACAGGGAAATGCGTCGGCAGACGTTGCAAGAACATATCTTTTGTTCTGGCTTTCAGGAAACGACGCGAATGCGGACAAATATCTCGACCTTTTCTGCAAGAAAAGTAATACAGAGAAACAATATGTTCAGAAATGGATGCCTATTGTTGCTGCATCTCAATCAGTTAAAGGCAACCAGAAAGAAAGAAAATTCCTGCTTTCATGGGTAAACGTTGTTGACTACGAATAAAAAGTAACTGTTTTATTGATTATATAATATAGAAAAAGATTATTACGCTGTTTTTCAATTATGAAAAGCAGCGTAAAAGCAGTTTTAAAGGGTAATTGAAAATAATTTGGAAAAATATCTTGACATAATTATTGCTTGGTGATATACTACTATAAGTATTTAAATGTGTAAGTATGTTTAAATCTAATTTTAATGAAAGGAGATGCTACGTTTGCCTACCTTTAACCAACTTGTTCGTAACGGTAGAGAAACTCAGGAGAAGAAAGCAAAAGCACCAGCTTTGTTGAAGGGTCTTAATTCTAAAAAGAATGTTATGACAGATAACGACTCACCACAAAAGCGCGGTGTGTGCACAGCAGTTAAGACTGCAACACCTAAAAAGCCTAACTCAGCTCTTCGTAAGATCGCCAGAGTACGTCTTACAAACGGAATTGAAGTTACAGCATACATTCCGGGTGTTGGTCACAACTTGCAGGAGCATAGCGTTGTTCTTATCAGAGGCGGAAGAGTTAAAGACCTCCCTGGTGTGCGTTACCACATCATCAGAGGAACACTTGATACTCAAGGCGTTACAGGAAGAATGCAGTCCCGTTCAAAATACGGTGCAAAACGTCCGAAGAAATAATTCGGAAAAATTTATTTGAGAGATGAATCTTCTTGCAGGCTTGTGTTGAAAAACGCAACAATGTAGGAGCTTAATATATATATTCAGCTTCTTCATTGGCGCCACGGGAATTTTGTCACTCGAGTACCTATGATATCATTAATATGAAGGAGGGAAGCGAGATGCCAAGAAGAGGCCAGATCGCAAAACGTGATGTTTTGCCGGATCCGCTTTACAATTCAAAACTCGTAACACGTCTTATCAATAGTGTTATGCTTGACGGTAAAAAAGGTGTTGCTCAGAAAATAGTATATGAGGCATTTGATATCGTTAAAGATAAAACAGGCAAGGATGCTCTTGAAGTATTCCAGTCAGCAATGGAAAATGTAATGCCTGTTCTCGAAGTTAAGGCTAAGCGTGTTGGCGGTGCTACTTACCAGGTTCCTATGGAAGTAAGAGCAGAAAGACGCCAGACACTCGGTCTTCGTTGGATAACACTTTACAGTCGTCAGCGTTCAGAAAGAACAATGAAAGAAAGACTTGCTAACGAAATAATGGATGCAGTTAACCAGACAGGTGGCGCATTCAAGAAATGTGAAGACACTCATAAAATGGCTGAAGCAAACAAAGCTTTTGCACATTTCAGATGGTAATTCACTGACGTCAGAACTGACGTTTAACAGCTGCATACAGGCAGCATAAATTATTGGAGGTAAAAATGGCAAGGCAAGTACCATTAGAATTAACCAGAAACATCGGTATTATGGCTCATATCGACGCCGGTAAAACAACTACAACAGAACGTATTTTGTTTTACACAGGTATAACTCATAAACTTGGTGAAACTCATGACGGTTCTGCTACAATGGACTGGATGGAACAAGAGCAGGAAAGAGGTATTACAATTACTTCAGCTGCTACAACATGTTTCTGGAAAAATCACAGAATCAATATTATAGACACTCCCGGACACGTTGACTTTACTGTTGAAGTTGAACGTTCTTTGAGAGTTCTTGACGGATCTGTAACAGTACTTTGTGCTAAGGGCGGTGTTGAACCGCAGTCAGAAACTGTTTGGAGACAGGCTGACAAATACAAAGTTCCGCGTATGGCATACGTCAATAAAATGGACATCATGGGTGCAGACTTCTATAACGTTGTTTCCATGATGAAAGACAGATTAAAATGTAATGCTGTTCCGATTCAACTTCCGATTGGTGCTGAATCAAGCTTCAAGGGAATTGTTGACCTTGTTGAAATGAAAGCAGAAGTTTACTATGACGAAAAAGGATTGGACGTTCGCGTTGAAGAAATCCCTGACGACATGAAAGAAAAAGCTCAACAGTATCATGATGAACTTGTCGAACATGTTGCAGAAACAGATGAAGAACTTCTTGAAAAATTCTTTAACGGTGAAGAACTCACAATTGAAGAAATCAAAGAAGCTATTCGTAAATCAACAATTGCTAACGAAATGGTACCTGTATGTTGTGGTACTTCATATCGTAACAAAGGCGTACAGTTGCTTCTTGATGCAATCGTTGACTATATGCCGGCTCCGACAGATGTTGAAGACATCAAAGGAACAAATCCGGACACAGATGAAGAAGTTGTTCGTCATTCATCTGATAATGAACCATTTGCAGCTCTTGCATTTAAAATTACAACAGACCCATACGTAGGAAAACTTTGCTTCTTCAGAGTTTACTCAGGAACTGTTGATGCAGGTACAACTGTATATAACTCGTGCAAAGACACAAATGAAAGAATGGGACGCCTTCTTCAGATGCATTCAAATCACAGACAGGATATAGACACCTGCTATTCAGGTGATATTGCTGCAGCTGTTGGTTTGAAAAACACAACAACAGGAGACACACTTTGTGATCCTAAAAACCCTGTTGTTCTTGTTTCAATGGAATTTCCGGAACCAGTTATCCGTGTTGCTATTGAACCAAAAACAAAAGCAGGTCAGGAAAAAATGGGTGTTGGACTTCAGAAGCTTGCAGAAGAAGACCCGACATTTAAATGCTACACAGACGAAGAAACAGGCCAGACAATCATTGCAGGTATGGGTGAACTTCACCTTGAAATCATTGTTGACAGACTTCTTCGTGAATTTAAAGTTGAAGCAAATGTAGGTAAACCACAGGTTGCTTACAGAGAAACAATCACTCAGGTTGCAGAAGTTGATACAACTTACAAACGTCAGTCAGGTGGTCGTGGACAATACGGTCATGTTAAACTCAGAATCGAACCCAATCCGGGCAAAGGCTTTGAGTTTGTCAACGAAATTGTCGGCGGTGCTGTTCCGAAAGAATATATCGGACCTGTTGAAGACGGTGTTAAGGGTGCAATGCAGTCAGGTGTATTGGCAGGATACAATGTTGTTGACGTCAAGGTAACACTTTTCGACGGTTCTTACCATGAAGTTGACTCATCTGAAATGGCATTTAAAATTGTTGGTTCTATGGCATTTAAAGAAGCAATGCGTAAAGCAGCTCCAATCCTTATGGAACCACTTATGAAAGTTGTTGTTATTGTTCCTGATGAATACATGGGCGACGTTATCGGTGACGTTAACTCACGCCGTGGTCTCATTCAGGGAACAGAAACAAGAATAGGTACAACTCAGGTTAACGCTTCTATTCCGCTTTCATCAATGTTTGGATACGCTACAACACTTCGTTCAAAGACTCAGGGTCGTGGACAATATTCAATGGAACCTGATATATATGCACAAGTTCCGAAGTCAATTTCTGAAGAAATCATTTCTACACGTGAAAAGAAAGACTAATTTTTCAGAAAAAGACTTGAAATTTTAAAAAAACTTTGTTAAAATTATCGTATGCTGAAGCGCATATGAATTAAAATGTAAAATAAGGGAGGATAATTCCAATGGCAAAAGAAAAATTTGAAAGAAATAAACCCCATGTAAACATTGGTACAATTGGTCACGTTGACCATGGTAAAACAACTCTTACAGCAGCTATTACAAAGACTCTCGCTATGAAAGGCGGAGCAGACTTTGTTGATTATGCAAACATCGACAAAGCTCCTGAAGAAAGAGAACGTGGTATCACAATTAATACAGCTCACGTTGAGTATGAAACAGACAAACGTCACTATGCTCACGTTGACTGCCCTGGACATGCTGACTATATTAAAAACATGATCACTGGTGCTGCACAGATGGACGGCGCAATCCTTGTTATTGCTGCAACAGACGGTCCTATGGCACAGACAAAAGAACATCTTCTTCTTGCTCGTCAGGTTGGTGTTCCTTATATCATCGTATTCATGAACAAATGTGACCAGGTAGACGACGAAGAACTTCTCGAACTCGTTGAAATGGAAATCCGTGAAACACTTGACGAATATGAATTCCCAGGCGACGATACACCAATCGTTAAAGGTTCAGCTCTTAAAGCTCTTGAATATGCAGGAAGCGATTTAGATGCTCCTGAACTCAAACCAATCTGGGAACTCATGGATCACGTTGACTCATACATTCCTACACCTGATCGTAAATCTGACCTTCCATTCATCATGCCTGTTGAAGACGTATTCACAATCACTGGTCGTGGTACTGTTGCTACTGGTAGAGTTGAACGTGGTCAGCTCAAAATGGGTGAAGAAGTTGAAATCGTTGGTCTTACAGAAGAACTCAGAAAAACTGTTGTTACAGGTATCGAAATGTTCAGAAAACTCCTCGATATCGCAGAAGCTGGTGACAACATCGGTGCTCTTCTTCGTGGTGTTCAGAGAACAGACATTGAACGTGGTCAGGTTCTTGCTAAACCAGGTTCAATCAAACCTCACACAAAATTCCACGGTCAAGTTTACGTTTTGACAAAAGAAGAAGGTGGACGTCATACTCCATTCTTCAACAACTATCGTCCACAGTTCTACTTCAGAACAACAGACATCACAGGTGTATGTAACTTACCAGAAGGTACAGAAATGTGTATGCCAGGGGATAACGTAGAAATGACTATCGAA
>JAFOEP010000124.1 GCA_017380115.1 Clostridia bacterium
ATGGCTGCAGCAGAACAGATGCAGGTGTTCACGCAAACTCTTTTTGCTGTAATTTTAAAACAAATTCAGGTATTCCTTCTGAAAAGTTTGCTGACGCACTTAACGCAAATTTACCGTCAGATATCGTTGTGAAAAAATCAGAAAACGTTCCTCTTGATTTTCATTCAAGATATGATTGCAAAGGCAAGAGATATATTTATAAGATACTTAACAGCAAAAGCAAAAATCCATTCAAGGAAAAGCTTGTTTATTATTATCCTTATAGTATAGACGTTGATTTGTTGAATGAGCAAGCATCGGATTTTGTCGGAGAATATGATTTTACATCTTTTTGTGCATCAGGAAGTGAAGTTGAAAGTAAAGTTCGGAGAATATACGATTTTACGGTTGAAAGAAAAGATGATGAAGTCATATTCAGCGTTACAGGAAACGGATTTTTATATAATATGGTAAGGATTATGGTGGGAACTTTGCTTGATATTAACACAGGCAGAATTGAAAAAGACACCATAAAAGAAATAATTGATAAAAAGTCACGTAAGAATGCCGGAATAACGGTACCGGGAGAAGGACTGTATCTGGATAAAGTATATTATAAAGAGGTTTTGGAATGAAAAAGCCGGGTTTTAAAAAGATCAGTGTTGACAAAAAGATAATAAATGAGTTGCAGACTGCCTCGAAAAACAAACTGAAAAATGCTTCCAAAAAGATGGTAAAACCAATCAGAATCATCCTTGTGGTTTTAGTGGCAATTTCCTTGTTCTTTATTTGTGCAAAGCAGTTTGCCAATGTAACGATGTCAAATATGACAGACTGGGTAAAAGGTATTTTTATTAATATGAGTTCAGGAGAAGGATATCCTTATGAAATAACATCAGAAGAAGTAATTCAGAAAGATGTTATCGGCCCTTATCTTGCAATTGTTGAAAATGACAGACTTGTCTATCTCAATTCAAGGGCAAAGGAAGTCTTTAAATATGAACATAATTTTATTAACCCGGTGTTTAAAACAAAAAACAAGAGAGCAATTTTTTATTGCGCTGATACAACGAATTTTATTGTGACTTCAAGTAGCGAAGTTTTGTACGATATGAATGATACATCGAAAACGCTTGAAGGAGCCATTATAACAGCAGATATTGCATCAAACGGTAATTTGGCTTTTGCAAATTGGTCGAGCGAGTGTGTTTGTCAGATCAATGTATATAATAATAAATTGAAAAGGGAATTTTATTATAATTTCTCTAAAGAGAGAGTAGTTGATTTGTCACTGTCGGATAACGGTGATTATGTCTGTGCTGTGTTGATTGATGCAAAAAATGCAAGTTTATATTCAAGAGTACTTGTTTTTGATATAACTAACCCCAAACCGATTTTTGACCGAAGATTAGAAAATGATGTGGCAGTTGATGTCGAATTCTTATCAGGGAATAAAATTGAATTGTTGACGATGTCGTCGCTTTATAGTTTCAATTTCAATTCAAAGAAAGAAATGAAAAAAGAGCTCGATTTTTCGAGCAATCAGCTTTTAAAATATGATTTTGAAGAATCAAGCAAAAGATGTTCACTTGCCATATCAGAATATTCGTCAAACTCAGGAAACATATACGGAATCTCATCTAATGGAAAAAACACTTATAGTGTCAAAGTGAATGGATTAAAGAAGCTGTCCAGAGGAAGCAAATATACCGCTGCTTTAACAAACAACACATTGTATTGTATAAAAAATAGCGGAAGGGTAAAATGTGAAGCTGAATTATTAACAAATGTAGACGATGTTATAGTCAGTGGAAATTATCTTTATGTTTTCAGTGGCAATATGGTACATAGATTAAAAATATCACGATGGACAAGTTTTGATGGATAAATAACTTGATTTAATTTGTTTTTTGTGATATTGTATATAAGTAATTTTGTAATAAAATAAGGGGTGTTTTTATGTATTATGCAATTGATATTTTACTTCTTGCAATACTTGTTATTTTAATTATCAGAGGACAACGAAAAGGCTTTATCAGAATGTTGCTGGAAACAGTCGGATACATAGCATCATCAGTTGCAGCGTGGTTTGTTTCAAACAAATTTGCAGCTGTTGTATATGATTCATATTTTAAAGCAGGTGTTGTGAGAGGAATAAAGAGCCGTTTTTCAGAAGACGGTTCAATGGATGCGTTGAATGCTGCGTTTTATTCTATACCGAGCAACTTGCGTGGAATAGCAGAAAAAATAGGATTTAATGCAGAAAGCTTAACACAAAAATTTTCTGATTCAGACACAACAACAGCAAATGCAATTGAACAGACTGTAGTCGGACCAATTGTTACTGTTGTTTTGAAAATTTTATTGTTTATTGTTGTTTTTGTCCTTTGTTCTATAATATTTAAATTTTTAATAAGCATCATATCAAGAGTAACAAAACTTCCTGTCATTAAATCAGTTGACGGTGTTATGGGCGCTGTTTTAGGATTGTTAAACGGTGTTATTGTTGTTGTTTCAATAGCCGCAATAATTTTTGCTGTCACAGGAATAATAGACAACGATACAATTACAGAGAAAGTATCAGGTTCATATATAATTCAGTTTGTTGAAAAATTATCATTGATAATAACAAGTTCAAAATAGGAGGCTGGAAATGAACGATTTATTTAAAAATTGGAAAAC
>JAFOEP010000125.1 GCA_017380115.1 Clostridia bacterium
CCTAATTTTTCTCCCGCTTCAACAGCAGGTCGTGTGAGAATAATTCTGTTGACTTCTTTTGAACGGAATGCCGTAACAGCCATCGCAACTGCAAGATAGGTTTTTCCTGTACCGGCAGGGCCGACGCCAAACACAACAGTATTATTTTTTATCGCTTCAACATATTTTTTCTGTCCAAGCGTCTTAGGCTTTACAGGTTTTCCTTTCGCCGAAATGCAGATACAGTCGTTTGACATTGATGAGAGCTTGTCCTCGTTTCCTTCACGCACAAGAGAAATGACATACAAAACATTTTGTTCGTTGAGCGTTTCCCCTTTTGAAATCATATTCATCATTCCACCGATTGCCCTTGCGGCGAGAGAAACATTTTCAGCTTCTCCCGTGATTTTAAGCTCGGCTCCACGACTGATTATGCTGACATCAAATTCTTTCTCAATTATTTTTATATTTTCATCAAAGCTTCCGAACAAGCTAACTGCTTGTTCCATTCGTTCAATGTTGATTATTTGCTCAAACAAATTTTTATCGCCACTCTTTTTAAATATATATAATTATTATATCACGGTTTTTTGTAAAAGTCACTATATTTTTCAAAAAAATATATAAAAAATACATAAAATTTTATTGTCCATTATTCTCATTTTCACCCTTTTGGAAGTCAATATCCATTTCAACTTCTTTCCCGATGCTTTCAACGCACATATAGTCTCCGACAATGCTATTATTTTTTTCAAAAACCTTTTCAGTTATTATTTTTTTGTCAGAAAACATTCTATGAAATTCATCGTTGAATTCCTGACACGCGCAAAGCTCTGCAAATTTTTTGTCAGTAGATTTTTTTTCGTTTTCATAAACAGAAAAATATTCACACCACAAACCGACAGGCAATTTTTTCTTGTCCATTTCAAGAAAGGAACTGCCTTTATAATAATCATAATTGCTGTCCTTTAAAAACAAAAAATTTATCGGAAATTCAATTGAGAAAAATGATACAAAATATCTTTTCTTTATTTTCCGATAAACTCTGTTTGTTTTTTCTTCTTCGATTTTTATTGTAATGTTTCTTTTTGTTTCTGCGTTGATATATGCTTCTGACGGATAAAAGCTGTAAGTTGTGTCCTTGTTTTGCACTGCACCCGTCACAAGCACGTCACCTTTTTCAACGGCTGTTCCGACGCCTACGCATTTTGTCCCTTTGTACAAATCAATTCTTTTTATTATCCCACTTTCATTTGCAATTATGTTTGTCGGAATGTTCACTTCTTCACTGATTTCAGGTTTTTTAGTTTTTTCTTTGATTTCAATTTTTGCGTTGCAACCGTTAATGTTTACCGTTGCCCAGGATATACCTTCAATTTTCATCAATGCTTCATCTGAAACAGCGCTGAAATTTATTTTATTCTTAATCTTTCCCGGTTTAACGCCAAGCTCTTCAAACGCTTCAATAATATCTTCCTCAGGAATATTAACATTGCCCTCTACTTCAACAGTCCAGATAAACCTTGAAAAAAATCCGAGCATCAGGAAAAAAACAAATCCCGCTATCATCAATGCAGACCTGTGTTTGTTTTTGTTGATAAAAAACGGCAGACCAACCTTCTTTTCCACACGAATTTTTGTGCCTGATTTCTGGGCAATGTTTTTTATTTTTTTGTAGTCATCAATTCCCATACATCCTAAAAAATAGTCTTTTTCATGTCTTATATCCCAAACAAATATTTCGTTGACTGAGCACAAATTGATAAATCTTTCCGGGAAGCCACCTTCCGCTCTGAATTCAATATACCCATACAAAAAATTTGTTAATTTTATAAGAAACATATCTTCACCCGAATTCCACCAGACTGATTAGTCCCGTAATTACCGCCTGTTCACAATCAAGCGACTTTATCTGAAGCTGACTTCCCTCGAAGCACACCGTACCTTTGCCTGTGTTAAGTCTTATTTTTTTGTCGTCATAATCAAGTATCCCGCAACACCCGTCGACTATTACCTGTCGGTTTCCCAGCATTTCCATATAGCATAAATTATCCGTTATTGTTCTTGGCAATTCAAGCTGGTCTACCAACATATCTTTTACCGTCTTTGGCGTTGGCTTTTCTTTTTTTCTCGGCAATGCTATCACCCCTTCATAAATTTATGTTTTTTAACCCATAAAAATGACCTTTTTTGCATAATTATTTTATTATGGACGGTGATATTATGAACAGAGTCAGATATGATAATTTTTATTTTCCTTTAATCTTTTTCTTTTCTTTTGTGGTTATATTATTGCTGATAAATTTCCCAGATGTTGTTTCTTCGGGAATCAGTTGCGGACTCTCGCTTTGTGCAAACACCTTAATTGCATCAATGTTTCCTTTTTTCGTTTTGTCCTCTTTTTTGCTTCGTACGGGAGCTGTTGAATATATGGGAAAATTTTTTGACAAATTTTCAAGAAAAGTTTTTAAGCTTTCGGGAAATGCTTTCACTGTTTTCTTTATCAGTATTTTTTCAGGTTTTCCTGTCGGTGCAAAGCTTGTTTCTTCAATGCTTGACGACAAAAAAATATCTTTGTCTCAATCGTCAAGGCTTATGTGTTGTTGTATTAATGCAGGTCCTGCTTTTGTCATCAGTGCCGTCGGCAACTCAATGCTTTCAAATCGCAAAGCAGGATTAATTATTTTCGTGTCACTTTCTCTGAGTGCATTATTGATTTTATATTTCTCAAAATATTTTGTTGCAGACGACGATAATTTTTTATTTTCTACGCCAAAACGAGAAAGTCTTTCCTCCTGCTTTGTCAGAAGTGTTTCTGATGCAACCGAAAGTATACTTGCCGTTTGCGGTTTCGTTATTGTCTTTTCCTCTTTTTCTTACGCGCTGAAAGATTCTGCAAAAATAATAACTCTTTTTCTTGAAGTGAGTATCGGCTGCGAATATGCAACGAAAAACTTTGACCTTCCCATCGTTGCAGGCGTTATCGGGTGGAGTGGTTTTTGCGTACATTGTCAAGTCTTTCACTCGGTCATCAAATGCAATATGAAAAAAATCCTTTTTTTCTTCTGTCGTGCTTTGCATGGCGCTCTTTCTGCCGTATTTTGTGCCTTGCTCGTCAAAGCTTTTCCCTGTCCCGTCAGCGTGTTTGCAAATTCGTCAGAAAATGTTCAGCAGCTTTTTAAATCAAACGCTCCTGCAACTGCCGGACTTTTGCTGATGTGTGCTATTTTAATCTTTGACTTTGAAGAAAGCAGAAACAATAAAAGTCAGACTTTTAAAAGTTTGAAAAAAGTTAAAATAATGAGAAAATAAAAGAAAAACAAAGCTTTCGTGAGATATTTAAAGGTCAAACTTGTAATTTGACCTTTTTTGACCTTTGAAAAGTCGCAAAAGTTGTCTATAATATAAATTAAGGTCAAAGATAGTCAAAGTCAAAATAGTTTAAATATATCAGAAGGTGACAAAAATGAATTTAAGTAATATGATTGCGCAAATGATTATGGAAATGATAGACGACGACGGTTTTACAGAAATACAGCGAAACGAAATGGCGCAGATGCTCGGATGTGTGCCAAGTCAGATCAACTATGTGATTTCTTCAAGATTCACCCCTGAACACGGCTACATTGTTGAAAGCCGACGTGGAGGTGGAGGATATATCAGAATAAGCCGTGCAGTCAGCGACAAATCGGTTGCTTTGATGGCTGTCATCAACGAAATCGGCGATATTCTTGATGAAAAAACCTGTAAGGCTCACATTTACAATTTACATTATCAGAAGCTTATAGACCCCGACACTGCAAAACTGATGTCGTTTGCGCTCAGCGACAACAGCTTCAAGCATCTCGGAAATGAGAACAGAGAAAAAACAAGAGCATCAGTATTCAGACAGATGCTTCTTGCACTGACAAGATAAGAGGAGGTATTTATTATGTTATGTCAAAAATGTGGTAAACACGAAGCAACAACTCACATAAAGCAAGTTATCAACGGGGAATTTACTCAGATGTATCTTTGCTCAAGCTGTGCAGAAAAATATGGTTATACAGATTCTTTTTCAGGGTTTGGTTTTGACCTGAGCAACTTCTTCGGAAGCTTCTTTTCTCAGCCAAAATATTCCCTTGAATCAAAGCAGACCGCAAGATGTCCCAAATGCGGAACATCTTTCAGGGAAATTGTCAAAAGCGGTAAAATCGGTTGTGCCGATTGTTATGAAAATTTCTATGATTTGCTCATTCCTTCAATTCAACGTATTCACGGCAAAACTCAACACAACGGCAAAGCAATTGACGTGATTCCTCATGAAAAGAAAGAAGAAAGCGTTGAAGAAAAAATTCAAAAATTAAAATCCCGTCTTCAGAAATCCATTGAAGAACAGGAATTTGAAGTTGCTGCACAACTTCGTGATGAAATTAAAGCTCTTGAAAGTGAGGCGAATGAATAATGAACAAATGGTATATTGAACAAGGCAAGGATTCAGACGTTGTTCTGAGCACAAGAGTTCGTCTTGCAAGAAACATTGAAGATTATCCCTTCGTCAACAAACTTGACACCGAAAAGAGAAACGAACTCAACAAATCCGTCAGAGATGTTCTTCTTCCTGAAGATTCATCTTTGTCCTATATTGAAATGTCATCACTTTCGGACATTCAGAAAATTTCTATGGCAGAGCGTCATCTGATAAGTCCGGAATATACCTCATCTTCCGAAGGAAGAGCTTTGATTCTTTCAGAAAACGAAGATGTCAGCATAATGCTCAACGAAGAAGATCATATTCGTTTGCAGGTAATAAAAGCAGGTTTTGACCTTGAAAGTGCATACAAAAAAGCTGACGAAATTGACAATATTCTTTCTTCAAAGCTTAATATTGCTTTTGATGAAAGGCTTGGCTTTCTGACTCAATGCGTCACAAATCTCGGAACGGGAATGAGAGCATCTTTAATGCTTCATCTTCCTGCAATGACAAAACAAGGTGTAATTTCACGCCTTGCATCAACCGTGTCAAAGCTTGGTCTGACGATCAGAGGCGCTTACGGTGAGGGAAGTTCTCACAATGGTGACATTTACCAATTAAGCAACCAGATTACTCTCGGTATCAGCGAAAAAGAGGCTCTGTTTAATCTCGAATCAATAGCAAAGCAATTAATTGAGCAGGAAAGAAACGCAAGAAAAGAACTTGTTGAAGATGTTTCTTATCTTGACAATATATGGCGTTCATACGGAATATTGAAACACACAAGAAAAATCAGTTGTTCTGAATTTATGGAGCTGATTTCTCTTGTCAGAGTCGGCGTTTTTGAAAATATTCTTGACATTGACGTTAAAAAAATCAACGAACTTACTGTATGTATGCAGCCTGCAACAATTAATGCTGCAAGACAGGAAAATTTGCAACCTGCACAGAGAGATATTTACAGAGCAGATGAGATAAGGAAAATTTTAGGAGGATAATATTATGTATAAATTCTCAGGGTTTACCCAAAAAGCTAACAGCACTCTCAACAGTGCGATTTCCGCTTCGGAAGATTTAGGCCACGCTTATGTCGGCAGCGAACATCTTCTTTTAGGGCTTCTTGCTGTTGACTGTATTGCTCAGACTGTTCTTAATTCAAAAGGCGTAACTTACAAAAAAGTTGAAGATATTATAAAAACAAATATTGGCGTTGGTGCTCCGACAGTTTTGTCTCCGTCAGATTTTACTCCGAGATCAAAACACATTATTGAAGAATCTGCGGTGCTTGCAGCAGAGAAAAATCAATCTCTTGTCGGCACAGAGCATCTGCTTGTCGCAGTTGTTTCCGAAGCTGACGGATATGCCGCTGATATTATTAATCGTACAGGTGTATCCTGCAACGAAATTATCACCTTTTTAAACAAAACCTTTGATTCTCCATCAAATTCAATATCTGGAAAGAAAAGCACTGACAAAGTCGGAAAATCTGACACCCCCAACCTCGACAAATTCGGAAGAGACCTCACAGAATTTGCAAAACAGAATAAAATTGACCCTGTTATCGGAAGGCAAAAAGAAATCGACAGAGTTGTTCAGATTCTTTCAAGAAGAACAAAAAATAATCCTTGCCTTATCGGTGAACCGGGCGTAGGCAAAACGGCAATAGCCGAAGGACTTGCATTGAAAATTGCGCAAGGTGAAATACCTGATATTCTCAAAGACAAACGAGTTTTTGCTCTTGATCTGACCGGTATGGTCGCAGGCACAAAATACAGAGGTGATTTTGAAGAGAGAGTTAAAAACGCTATGGACGAAGTTATAAAAAGTAAAAATATTATTCTTTTTATTGACGAAATCCACAACCTTGTCGGTGCAGGTTCTGCCGAAGGTGCCGTTGACGCAGCAAATATTCTTAAGCCTTCCCTTGCAAGAGGTGAAATCCAGCTTATAGGCGCAACAACTATTGACGAATACAGAAAGAATATCGAAAAAGATGCCGCTCTTGAAAGAAGGTTTCAACCCGTAACCGTCGGTGAGCCGTCGGAAGAAGAAGCTCTTGAAATTTTAAACGGACTCAAAGACAAATACGAAGCTCATCACAAGGTTAAAATTACTGATGATTCACTTCTTGCCGCAGTCAAAATGTCGTCAAGATATATCGGTGACAGATATCTGCCCGACAAAGCAATAGATCTGATTGACGAAGCAGCTTCAAAAGTCAGACTCAGGGCGTATGTCGCTCCACCCGAAATCAAAGAGCTTGAAGACAAATTAAAAAACATTAAAGGTGAAAAAGATTCTGCAATAAAAGAACAGAATTTTGAACAGGCCGCTCAGCTTCGTGACGAAGAAAAAGCAGTCGCAACAGACCTTGAAGCCGCAAGAGAAGAAATGAAAAAGAAAACTTCCGGAATAACAGGCGAAGTTACTTGCGAAGATATTGCTCAGATTGTTTCAAGCTGGACAGGAATACCTGTTTCTCAGCTCACAAGAGAAGAAAGTGAACGTCTTCTCAATATGGAAAATGAATTACACGAAAGAATTGTCGGACAAAATGAGGCTGTAACAGCCGTTTCAAAGGCAATCCGTCGAGGCAGAGTCGGTCTGAAAGACCCGAAACGACCAACAGGCTCGTTCATTTTCCTTGGCCCTACCGGTGTCGGCAAAACTGAATTGTGCAAAGCTCTTGCAAACTCAATTTTTGGCGACGAAAATGCAATGATAAGATTTGATATGTCAGAATATATGGAAAAGCACACGGTTTCAAGGCTTGTGGGCTCACCTCCAGGATATGTCGGATATGATGAAGGTGGCCAGCTTACAGAAGCAATCAGAAGAAAACCTTATTCCGTTGTATTGTTCGACGAAATTGAAAAAGCTCATCCCGATGTTTTCAATATTCTTTTGCAGATTCTTGAAGACGGTATCCTTACCGATTCGCAGGGAAGACGAGTTGATTTCAAAAACAGTATTATAATTATGACTTCAAATATCGGTGCTAAGCTTATTACAGACAAAACCGGTAGTCTTGGTTTTTCAGGAAACGAAAACAACACTTTAAGCTACGAAACGATTAAAGAAAAAGTTACAGGCGAACTTAAAAAGAATTTTAAACCTGAATTTATCAATCGTGTTGATGATATCATTGTTTTCCATCAGCTTACTCAGGAAAACATTGAAGAAATTGCAAAACGTATGCTTGAAAATTTATCAAAGCGTGTCAGAGAACTTGATGTTGAAATTTCTTTTGAAGACAGCGTTATAACTAAAATTTCAAAGTCAGGATTTGACCCGATATACGGCGCAAGACCTCTCAGAAGAGCAATTCGTTCTGAAATAGAAGACAATCTTTCAGAAAAACTTCTTGATTCAAGTATTCTTCCCGGCAAAAAATATGTCTGCAAGGTCATTGACGATAATTTTGAATTTGTTGAAGAAGAATAATTCAGACTAAATCACAAAAACCGTGTTTCCCATCTTTGAGAAACACGGTTTGTTTTATATACTTATTATGTTTTTGCCGACTTCAAGTCTGACTTCTTTGCCGTTGTCAATTTTATATGCGTTGATACCATCCGGTATTTCAACCACACAACAATTGTTTTTCATATCTGTTCTGACTTTCAATTTTCCGTTGTCAAGTTCGATATATCCCTCTACGTCACCTGAATATTTATTCGGCTGTGGGTCAATTATCAATTTCTCAAAACCAACAGAATTTTTGTCTTGTCTGATGCCAAGCAAATAGTAGAAAAGATATTTTGTAATGCTTCCGAACATCGGGTGTGACATTGAACGGGTATTTTGCCATTCTTCCCAGATTGTTGTTGAACCATTTTTCATCATATATCCAAAAGACGGATATTCTTCTCTTGAAAGAAGCTGGGTTTCAATTTCACCGTAACCATTTTCAAAAAGAACTTTTGCAACAATTTCTGTTCCGAAAATTCCCGTATTAAGAGGATTATTTTTTACTCCTTCAACAAGATTTTTCATTGTTCTTTCGTCACCAAGTCCCAAATCAATTGCAAATGCGTTTGCACTGTTAAAATTATTTGCAAAGTTGCCTGTCTTTTCGTCATAATAATTTTTAACAATGGCGTCAATTTTTCTTTGACGGGTGCTTGTCAATTCTTCAACATATTTTTCATTGCCTGTCATTTCTGCCGTTTCAATCAATCTGTCGATTGTTCTGACGTAAAAATATGTATTTACAAGCGGGTCGGGGATATCCGGTTTGTTCTGGTTCAATTCGTGTGGCTGACACCATTCTCCAAGCCACCACAATCCGGGCTGACCCGAAACAACAAGGTCGTTTTCACTATGATTTTCAAGATATTCAAGATAATGAAGCGACTGATGATAATATTTTTTCATCGGCCCGATATCGCCTGTCATTTTATAAAATTTGTACGGTACCTCAGCAATTGCACAGCCCCATCCTCCGGGACCTCCTCCGCATTTCCAATAAGGTGCGGTGTATTGAACATTACCCGATTTTCTATCCTGACAGTCAGAAATATCTTCCATCCATTTCAGATAGAACTTTCTTAATTCAATCGTAAGCATTGCAGTTTCACACGTCAACTGACCGTCACCCGTATATCCGAGTCTTTCAATATGCGGGCAGTCAGACGGTATGCCTGCGTGTAAATTGCAAAGCTGTGTTCTGATATACGCATCGTAAATCCAGTTTAAAACCTTATTCTCAGATTTAAAATCAGATTTAACAGGAGCATCTGTATGAATCACATCACATCTGATAAGCTCAGCATTGTTCGTAATTCTCACATATCTGAAGCCTTGCCATGTGAAAAGAGGATGATATTCACGGTCACTTCCGTCGCATATATACTGTGACATCTGCTCTGCCGTATATCTCTTGTCAAGGTCATTCGTTTCGTCAACTTCTTCTCCGACTGTTACAGTAACCTTTTCACCGTATTTTTCGCATTTGAAAATATACCATCCACTGATATTTTCACCAAAGTCATAAACCTTGTATTCTTCCGTTTCTTTTATCAGCTCAGGCTCAATTGACCTGATGATTTTATCATTTGGGCAATCCTGAATATAATATTGCGTCTCAGGAAGTTGAGTTTCAACAACATTTGTCCAACCCTCGTCGTCAAAGTCGGGCAAAATCCATGAGCCGTCATATTTATGCTTGGTATAATCATGAGTTTCCCCACGTTTCATCTGATAAAAAGTGTTTTCAAGCTCTTTATCTTTGTTCAGAATCAGAGGGCTGTCAATCCATTTCAACGATGAATCTGAATATGTTACCTCATCGTCACTTTCAATTTTATAGCATAATACACAATCGCCATAAAACTCCTTGAAATACCATGCGTGTCCGACAACGGCACACACAGAGTTTACTCCGTCTTTTACATAATCTGTTATGTCATATTCTACCGCATAAACCCTCGAAGCAAGTTCTTCTCCGAACATTTTTTTGCAA
>JAFOEP010000126.1 GCA_017380115.1 Clostridia bacterium
CATTTGTGCCGTCGTGTGCAGGGCTGATGATTGCCGGAGAAGTGATTAAAGATTTGATAAAGTAAAAAGAAACAACCTGCCGATTTCGCCGAGTGTTGATAAGGAAGTTTTTGTTTCTCGATCAAAATTCCTTGTATTATCACCAAAAGCCTCGCAAGGCGACAAGCCTTGCTGCATTTTTGGCTTCAATTCAAGCAATTTTACCTTTCTACGAAACTGCGCAGCACTTTAAAATGTGAAATTGCGTGTGCAAGAAAAGGCAAAAACCACCGATTACGCTGTCGCGTATCGGTGGTTTTTAACGCATTATTGTGCCGTAAGTTCACGTTTTAAAGAAATACTTCCTTACCAACGCTCGGCGTTTTTCGGCGGGTTGTTTTGTTATATTGGTGAATTTAGTTTTTCAAACTGTTCAATGGGGCAGGGATTCTACCACCACGGTTGATAAATTTTGCAGGAGAAACGGTGTTCAACGGCATAACCGGACCACGACCTAAAAGTCCACCGAAGTCAAGTTCATCTCCGACATTTTTGCCGACAGCAGGAATAATTCTGACAGCAGTTGTTTTTGTGTTTATCATTCCGATTGCTGCTTCATCAGCAATAATTGCAGAAATAACTTCCGCAGTAGTGTCGCCCGGAACAACAATCATATCAAGGCCAACTGAGCAAACAGCCGTCATTGCTTCAAGCTTTTCAATGGTAAGACATCCGCTCACTGCTGCATCAATCATACCGGCATCTTCACTCACCGGAATAAATGCACCTGAAAGACCACCAACGTGAGAAGAAGCCATTACGCCACCTTTTTTGACGGCGTCATTGAGGAGCGCAAGACAAGCAGTTGTGCCGTGAGCGCCACATTGTTCAAGACCCATTTCTTCAAGAATATGAGCAACTGAATCTCCGATTGCAGGAGTAGGTGCAAGGCTGAGGTCAACAATACCAAAAGGTACGTCAAGTCTTTTTGAAGCTTCTCTTGCAACAAGCTGTCCCATACGAGTGATTTTGAAAGCAGTTTTCTTGACAACGTCTGCAACATCTGTGATATCACCGTCAGGGATTTTTTCCAAAGCACTTCTGACAACACCGGGTCCGGAAACGCCGACATTGATAACGCAATCGGGTTCACCTGCGCCGTGGAAAGCACCTGCCATAAACGGGTTGTCGTCGGGTGCGTTGCAGAAAACAACAAGTTTTGCAGGACCGATACAGTTGCGGTCTGCAGTAACTTCTGCGCTTTGTTTTACGATTTGTCCCATAAGCTTAACAGCGTCCATATTAATACCGGATTTTGTTGAACCGATATTTACGCTTGAACAGATGTGGTCGGTAACGCTCAGAGCTTCAGGAATACTCCTAATAAGCTCCTGGTCGCCCTTTGCAAAACCTTTCTGAACAAGAGCAGAATATCCACCTATGAAATTGACGCCGATAGCTCTTGAAACTTTTTCAAGAGTCAGAGCGTATTTTACAGGGTCGCCACCGGAAGCGGCAACAAGCATTGAAATCGGGGTAACGGCAATTCTCTTGTTGATAATCGGAATGCCGTATTCTTTTTCAATATCATCGCCTGTTTTAATAAGGTTTTTTGCAAGACGTGTTATTTTGTCATATATTTTCTGGCATGAAGAATTAATATCGCTGTCTGCACAATCAAGCAATGAAATACCCATTGTGATAGTACGGATATCAAGATGCTCGTTTTCAATCATGCCGATAGTTTCAAGTATATCGCCTGTATTAATCATATCAATCAATCCTTTTTAAATATGGTGCATTGAGTCAAAAACATCAGCATGCATTGAATGGATAACAAGACCGAGTTTTTCGCCTTCTTTTTTAATAGTGTCTGAGAAAAGAGCAAAGTTGGCGTTTTCACCTTTGGTTTCAACAAGCATAATCATACAAAACATATCCTGTAAAATAGACTGAGAAACCTCAACAACATTCATCTGATTTTCTGCACAAACAGTTGAAATTTTTGAAAGAATACCAACAGTATCTTTTCCTACGACTGTAACAACAGCTTTCATTTATGTCACCTCTGAACTAATAATAGATAAATAATAACATATTGTTATAATTTTATCAAGTAAATGGCAGAATAAAAAATTTTTTCTGAAATTGTTGACAAATAAAAAAAATAAGAATATAATGACTTCATACTATTGTACAAACCGATGAAGAAGAATAGTAGCTTTTCAAATTCGTTTTCAGAGAGCTGTTGTCTGGTGAAAAACAGTATTCGGATGAAGAGTGAATGGACTTCCGAGGGTGGCAGGAAAGCTTTTTTTGAGTGAGTAATGGCCAACGGGAATAGCGACCCGTAAAAAACGCAGATGCATGAAAGTGCGTCGCAGAGTGGGCGATTTTTCGTCAATTCAGGTGGTACCGCAGAGACTTTTAAAGCCTTTGTCCTGAAAAGAGGACAAAGGCTTATTATTTTTTTAAAAAGGAGGACTTTTTATGAAAGACCAAAGAGACCAGAACATTCCTTATAAAATCTATCTCAACGAAAATGAGATGCCGAAAGCTTGGTACAACGTCAGAGCAGATATGAAAAAGAAACCTGCTCCGCTTCTTAATCCTCAGACACTTGAACCGATGAAATTTGAAGAATTGAGACCGGTTTTTTGTGATGAACTTATAAAACAGGAATTGGATGATACAACAGCATATTTTGAAATCCCACAGGAAATCAGAGATTTTTATAAAATGTTCCGTCCGTCACCGCTTATCAGAGCATATTGTCTCGAAGAAAAACTTCAGACTCCTGCAAAGATTTATTATAAATTTGAAGGAAATAATACATCAGGAAGTCATAAACTCAACAGTGCAATTGCTCAGGCATATTATGCAAAGAAACAGGGACTCAAAGGAATAACAACAGAAACAGGCGCAGGTCAATGGGGCACAGCTCTTTCAATGGCAAGTGCATACCTCGGACTTGATTGCCAGGTTTATATGGTAAAATGTTCATACGAGCAAAAACCGTTCAGACGTGAAGTTATGAGAACATACGGAGCAAAAGTAACTCCGAGTCCGTCAGACAAAACAGAAGTCGGCAGAAAAATTCTTCAGGAACATCCGGGCACATCAGGAAGTCTTGGTTGTGCAATTTCTGAGGCAGTTGAAGCCGCAACAAATCAGGAAGGTTACAGATATGTTCTCGGAAGCGTACTCAATCAGGTTTTGCTTCACCAGTCAATTATCGGACTTGAATGTAAGGTTGCGTTAGATAAATATGGAATCAAGCCTGATATGATTATCGGTTGTGCCGGAGGCGGTTCAAACCTTGGTGGACTTATTTCTCCATTCCTCGGAGAAATGCTTCGTGGAGAAGCTGACTATGAGTTGATTGCAGTCGAACCGGCATCATGTCCAAGCCTTACAAGAGGTAAATATGCATACGATTACTGCGACACAGGAAAAGTATGTCCTCTTTCAAAGATGTATACCCTTGGCAGCAACTTTATTCCGTCATCAAGCCATTCCGGTGGATTAAGATATCACGGAATGAACAGCGTTTTGTCCGAAGCTTATGACCAGGGACTGATGAAAGCAGTCAGTGTTGAACAGACAAGAGTGTTTGAAGCTGCTCAGGAATTTGCAAAGGTTGAAGGTATTTTACCTGCTCCTGAAAGCAGTCACGCAATCAGAGTTGCAATTGACGAAGCGCTCAAATGCAAAGAAACAGGCGAAGAAAAAACAATTTTGTTCGGGCTTACAGGCACAGGATATTTTGATATGATGGCATACGGAAAATTCAACGATGGAGAAATGTCAGATTATATTCCGACAGACGAAGAACTTGAAAAAAGCTTTGCAACTCTCCCGAAAATTGAAAAATAAAAAATTAAGCTCTCAACACCAACCGTTGAGAGCTTTTTTCAGCTGTTATATTTGCTCATTGCATCTTCTGTTTTGCCGTCGACCATCAGAGAAATAATGTTTTCTGTGTCCTTGGCAACATCACGCAAAACAGTCAATTCTTCTTTTGAAAAAGATTTAAGAACCCAATCTGCCAGATCCCAATCGGGGTGAGGTTTTTTGCCCACACCAATTTTGATTCGTGGAAAGTTGTCGCTGTTGAGGTGACAAATAATACTTTTGATTCCGTTGTGACCGCCTGCCGAGCCTTTTCTTCTGATTCGGATATTACCCACATCGAGAGAAACGTCGTCAAAAATCACAATAATATTTTCAGGCTTGATTTTATAAAAATCGGCACACTCACGAACGGCTTCACCACTATTGTTCATAAATGTCTGAGGCTTCATAATCAGGCATTTTTTGTTGCTTATTGTGCATTGAGCAATAAGTGACTTGAATTTGAGCTTGTTGATTTTAATAGAATTGTCAAGCGCAAACATATCAACGCACATAAAACCTGCATTGTGACGGGTGAATTCATATTTGCTTCCCGGATTTCCGAGTCCGACAATCAGGAATTCAAAACTGTCGGAAGTAAATGATTTTTTTCGTCCAAACATATTATTTCATTCTTCTGTAAGGTTTTTTGCGTAAAACCCAACCGTCTTTGTTGGTCTGTCTTGTTCTTGCGATTGCCAATGCATTTTCCGGAACATCTTCAATAATAGTAGAACCTGCAGCAACATAACCGTCTTTTCCGATGTTGACCGGAGAAACAATGTTTGTTCCGCAGCCGATAAATGCACCGTCACCGATAGTTGAACGGTGTTTATTTCTGCCGTCAAAGTTAACTGTTGCACAACCGCAACCGAAGTTAACGTCTTCACCGACATCGCTGTCGCCAATATAAGTCAGGTGAGAAACCTTTGTTTCGTTTCCGATAACGGAATTTTTAAGTTCAACAAAGTTGCCGACTCTTGTGTTGTCACCGACAACGCAATTTGGTCTGATTCTGACAAAAGGACCGATTTCAGCGTTGCAACCGATTTTTGAATCATAGCAATATGAGTTCTGAACGAGAGTGCCTTCTCCGATAATGCAGTTGTCAATCGTACTGTAAGGGCCGATTTCGCAGTTCGAAGCAATTTTAGTATTATATTTTATTGTAGTGCCCGGCAAAATTACCGTATCATTACCGATTTCAACATCAGGACAAATAATAACATCGTTCGGGAACGGAATAGAAACACCGTTTTCAAGATGTTTGTCAACTTCTCTTTTTCTTGCAATCTCATTAAGCTGAGCAAGTTGAGCTCTGTTGTTTGCTCCGAGAACGATTTCAGGTCTTTTTGCAACAAAAGCACCTACTTTGTCGTTTGAGAGTTTTAAAATTTCGATTGCATCTGTAAGATAAAATTCCTTGCCGTCGTTAGCTTTTTCACGAATCTGAGAAAGTGTATCAAGAGCTGCAAGAAGTTTTGAACTTCTGAACCAATAAGCGCCTGAATTGACTTCCTTAATTTCTTTTTCGGCGTCATTAGCTTCTTTCTGTTCAACAATTTTGAGAAGATTAGAGTTTTCATCTCTGATAATTCTGCCATATCCGAAAGGATCAGGAATTTCAGCAGAAATAACTGTTGCGCTGTAACCGTTTTCTTCGTGATATTCAAGAGAATTTCTGAGCGTATCAATATCTACAAAAGGAGCGTCACCGTTTAAAACGAGAACGTTGCTGTCTGCGTGTTTTTCAATGAATTCTTTTGCTTGTAAAACAGCGTGGCCTGTTCCGAGACGACAAGTCTGTTCAACTGTTTCAAACTTTCCGCCAAGGTGTTCAACAAGCATTTCACCCAAATGTCCTGTCACAACACAGATGTCTTCAATTCCACTGCTTGTGACGCAATCAGTCACCCAATTTATCATGGGCTTGAATAGCACAGGAGTCATAGCTTTCGGTTTGAGAGATTTCATTCTTGTACCCTCACCTGCGGCGAGAATAACAGCACAATTTTTACTCATATTTATCTGTCCTTTCTGTTGTTACATTGATTCAGGAGCATCAATTTTAAGCATATTAAGAATATTTTTAATGGTGTCTTTTACGCAAATGCAGAGATATACTCGTGCCTGCTTGAGTGATTCGTCATCGCAAACAACACGGCAGGAATTATAAAACTTGTGGAAAAGTGTTGCGAGTTCGATAACGTAACGGGTAATTTTTGCCGGATCGTAGTTTTTGACCGCAGTGACAATTTCGTTTGTAAGAGCGGAAAGATGTTTGATAAGTTCTCTTTCTGAAGGATCGGTGAGAAGTTCAAGCTCTTCACAAGAACAGTCACGGATTTCAACATTGTCAGCTTTTAATTTTTTGAGAATACTGCAGATTCTTGCGTGAGCATACTGGCAATAATAAACAGGGTTTTTGGAGCTTTGTTCAACTGCAAGGTCAAGGTCAAATTCCATTTGTGAACCTGCTTCTCTCATATTGAAAAGGAAACGTGATGCATCAACGGGAATTTCTTCGAGCAAGTCAACAAGAGATATTGCTTTGCCTGTACGTTTTGACATTCTGACAACCTCGCCACCTCTTGTCAGACGAACAAGTTGCATCAGAATGACGTGAAGATTGTCGCCGTTTTCACCGATTGAATCAAGGGCAGCTTTCATTCTTGCGACGTGACCGTGATGGTCAGCACCCCAGATGTCAATAGCCTTGTCAAAGCCACGGATTTTAAGTTTATTTCTGTGATAAGCGATATCAGCAGCAAAATAAGTAGGATTGCCGTTTGCACGAATGAGAACATCATCTTTGAGTTCAAGCTTTTCGATTGCTTCATCGCTTAATCCCTGAGCTTTATATTTGTTTGTCTGAACTTCTTTGTTTTTGTACCAAAGAGCACCGTCTTTTTCGTAGGTAAGCCCTTTTTCTTTCATAAGTTCAATTGTTTCTTTTAATTCACCGTTTTGATGAACTGTGCTTTCAGTAAACCACTTGTCATACACAATACGGTATTTTTCAAGCGTTGATTTCATATTGTCAATATTTTTAGGCAACGCATAATCAACAAGAGCCTGGCGTCTTTCACTTTCAGCTTTGTTGATGAAACTGTCACCGTGAATATCATAAAATTCTTTTGCGCGTTCAATAATATCTTCGCCGTGATAACTGTCCTCAGGAAGCTCTGCGGCGTCTTCACCAAGACAAATCTGTTGATAACGGATGTCGAGAGAAAGACCGAATTTTTCAATCTGATTTCCGGCATCGTTTATATAAAATTCACGACTTACTTCGTAACCTGCATAATCCATAATAGCTGCAAGGCAGTCACCAAGAGCGCCGCCTCTTGCGTTACCCATATGCATAGGGCCTGTCGGGTTGGCAGAAACAAATTCAACGTTGATTTTCTTTCCTTTTCCGTAGTCAGATCTACCGTAATCTTTTCCGCAGGCAATTATATCTTTCAGAATAGCAGCATAATAACTGTTGTCAAGGAAAAAGTTCAGGAATCCCGGACCTGCAATTTCACATTTTTCAATAAAAGTTCCGTCAAATAAAAGATGCGAAGAAATAACTTCTGCAATTTTTCTGGGAGCAGATTTGAAAGCTCTTGCTGAAACCATAGCGACATTAGAGGAATAGTCACCATTTTTAGAATCGGAAGGAACTTCAATATTGAAATCGGGAATTGCTTCGCAGGGAAGCTCATTGTTGCTGACAGCTCTGCCGATAGCAGAAATGATAGCTTCTCTGATTTGTTGTTGTACTTCGTTAACAAGTTTAGACATATTAATCTCCTCAGGCTTTTTGGACTGTAATTTTTAATTTGTTTTCGGAAACAAGATCGGCATTAAAAGTCAGAGTATAAGAGAAGTTAAGCTTACCGCCGTTCTCGTTTACTGTTGAACTGACTTTGTTTGTATACACTCCGAGCATTAATTCACCGGCAGGGGTATTATAAAAACAGTTGTGACGCTTACCTTGTTGCATAATCAGTTGAGTGCTGTATTGTTCACCGGTTCTTGTCATAGTCACAGTGTTTTTGTTTTTTACATTGAGTGTAACTTCGCAACCGGCAAGGTCACCCGTTTCTTTGTATCGCAAGGTATAGTCGTTTTCGTTTCCTTCAAAAGTGCCTACGCTTGTGATTTCGGCACCTTCGTTTTCGCCGTCTACCTCGTGGTAGTCTACTATTTTAATTATAACGTCAAGTTTTTCCATATTAACTCCACTTTTCTTCTGCAAGACAAAGTAGTTTGTCGATAAGATTTTCGTAGGATATTCCGTCAGCTTCCATCATTTTCGGATACATACTTATGGAAGTGAAGCCGGGAATAGTGTTAGGTTCATTCAGCATAATGCAACCGTCAGATTTGCGAACGATAAAATCAACTCTCGTCATACCTGAGCAGCCGAGAAAATCGTACACATTTTTTGCCGCAACTTTAACTTCTTCAAGCTTTTCTTTGCTGAGCTGGGCAGGAATTCTCAATTCGCTTGTGCCGTTGACATATTTTGCATCAAAATCATAGAAATCGTTGCACGGAACAATTTCACCCGGAGTTGCAACAAAAATTTCTTCGTTTCCGAAAACAGCACATTCAATTTCCTGACCATCAATATTTTCTTCAAGAACAATTTTTCTGTCAAATTCAAAAGCTTTGTCAATAGCTGCTTTAAGTGAGTCTTTGTCATAAGCTTTTGAGATGCCGACAGAAGAACCTGCATTAGCCGGTTTGACAAAAATCGGATATCCGAGCTTGTCTTCGGCTTCTTTGATGTATTTTTCGTTGTCGCTGTCGTATTTGTGTCTGATAAGCTGGCACCATTTTGCCTGAGAAATTCCGGCAGCATCAATCATAATGTTGGTAAGAGCTTTGTCCATACAAATTCCTGAGCTTACGCAATCGCAACCAACAAAAGGTATACCGGCAATCTGCAAATAACCCTGTATTGTACCGTCCTCACCATTCTGACCGTGCATAACAGGGAAAGCGATATCAATATATTCTTTTTTAACACCGTCTTGTGAAAAAACAACAATACCGTGGTCGTTTCTGTCGGGAGAAATCATTGCAGGAACACAGTTGCTTTCGTCTTCAAGCCATTTGTCTTCCGGCAAAAGAGAAATATCTCCGGTGTATTTCAACCATCTTCCGTCTTTTGTTATGCCGATTGTAACAATTTCATATTTGTCTTTTGGTATATTGTTTATTACTGAACTTGCAGAAACACAGCTGACATCGTGTTCAGTTGAAACACCACCAAAAATAACAAGGACCTTCTTCATTATTATATACCCCCAAAATTATGCCTTAGGCAAAAAACTTTTTTTCTGTTTCGGAGGTTTATATCTCGGAGGGTTTTCAAGAAGAAATTTTGCATTTTTTCCTGAGCGGGTAGCAAGATATTTGTTTACGTTGATAACGGCAGATGCAAGTTCTGCGTCCATATAATCAACGCAGTTTGCAAGAAGCTGAGTGTCGTTGTTCAACTGACCGAGAATGGTAACAACGATAATACTCTGAGTTTCGTTTGTACCATCAAGATAAATATCATTTAAAAGGTTGAACAGCTTTTTCATTTGCTGTTTGTTGTTTTCTTTGATAACATCAATTGCAGCTTTGCCGTATTCACGGAAAAACTCATCAGGCAAAAATTGTCCGTAGGCATCGATGTTTCTTTTGTATTCGTCACGAAGCTCCGGGAAGATAACAGTATATCTGCTTGCAAGAGTTGCAGGGTCATAATAGCTTGAACCGTTTTTTGCAGAAGTTTTGGAAACTGTCGGAGGAAGCTTGATGTCAGAAATATTTTTGATTGATTTGCTGAATCTGAAGTTGTCTTCAATGCTGTCGCTGTATTCGTTGACAAGATATTTGATATCTGCGTCTGTGACAGAGGCAAAATCAAAATATGATGTTGAGATATTGACAAAATCCTCATCAGGTTTAGCAACGCTGAAAGAGGCAGTATTGTTTTCAAAGCTGATTTTAAAGAATCCGACTGCTGACTTATAAATAACATAAAGACACTTATCTTCTTCGCAGGCAAACTCATATTTTGCTGACGGGTTTTCAGGTTTTACGATTTCAAAACCTCTTTCGGTTATTGTTTCGCTCAACCCGGCGTTTAATTTAGTTAAAATCTGATTAATATCCATCTTATATCTCCTTTTCGGCATAAATTGTTTCCAATAACTGCCATATTAGTATGCATATAAAGTTATTATACCACACACATTAAGATTTGTCACCGAAAAATGCAAATTTTATTGTAAATTATTTTCTATAATATTGAAAACAGTCTATAAACACGCAAAATTTATTGTCAGTACGTCAGAACGATGACTTATAACGACAAAATAAAACATATTTACAAGATAAACGTGCACAAAAACAAAACGGATTATGAGTCATACTATATCGTACAAACTCATAATCCATAATTTTTGTAAAATTAATTAATAAGCTTTGCCCCAATAGAGCATATTTTTTGCAGGTTTTGAGCAACAAACGCATTTGTCGCTGATTTTTTCCTGTTCAAAAGGAATACATCTTGAAGTAACGCCTGCAACCTCTTTAAGCTTTTCTTCACATTCAAGGCTGCCGCACCACATAGCTTTGATGAAGCCGGGACGTTCTTCGGCAGATTTTATCATTTCGTCAAGATTTTCAACGCTGTAAGTCATTTCTTCACGTCTGGCAAGTGCTTTTTCATACAAACCGTCGTGAACAGCTTTGAGAAGCTCAGGGATTTTTGATTCAAGCTCATCAAGAGAAACAAAAATCTTTTCTCTGTTGTCACGTCTGACAAGAACGCATTGATTTTTCTCGATATCTTTTGGTCCGATTTCAAGTCTGAGAGGAACACCCTTCATCTCGTATTCGGCAAATTTCCAACCGGCAGAATTGTCGCTGTCGTCAATTTTTGCTCTGCAAAAAGCAGAAATTTTCTGAGTCAGTTCTCTTGCTTTTTCGAGGACACCCTCTTTGTGCATTGCTATCGGAAGTACTACTACCTGAGTCGGAGCAACAGCCGGAGGAAGAACAAGTCCGTTGTCGTCGCCGTGAGTCATAATTACAGCACCGATAATGCGGCTTGACATACCCCATGAAGTCTGATGAGGATATTGAAGAGTGTTGTCTCTGCCTGTAAATTCAATTCCGAAGGCTCTTGAGAAACCGTCGCCAAAGTAGTGGCTTGTTCCGCTTTGAAGAGCTTTACCGTCGTGCATAAGAGCTTCAATAGTGTATGTAGATTCAGCACCTGCAAATTTTTCTTTGTCAGTTTTCTTGCCTTTGACAACAGGGATAGCAAGACATTCTTCGCAGAAATCTGCGTAAACATTAAGCATCTGTTCAGTTTCTTTGATAGCTTCTTCGGCAGTTTCGTGCATAGTGTGACCTTCCTGCCAGAAAAATTCCATTGTTCTGAGGAATGGTCTTGTAGTCTTTTCCCAACGAACAACTGAACACCATTGATTATAAAGTTTTGGCAAATCACGGTAAGATTGAATGATTTCTGCATAATGGTCGCAGAAAAGGGTTTCGGAAGTTGGTCTGACACAAAGTCTTTCAGTCAGCTTTTCTTCGCCACCGTGTGTTACCCAGGCAACTTCGGGAGCAAAACCTTCAACGTGGTCTTTTTCTTTCTGCAAAAGACTTTCAGGAATAAACATAGGCATCATAATGTTTTCGTGGCCTGTTTCCTTGAAACGTCTGTCAAGTTCGTTTTTAATGTTTTCCCAGAGTGCTGTGCCGTAAGGTCTGACAACCATACATCCTCTGACGCCTGAATAAGAAGCAAGTTCTGCTTTCTTTACAACATCTGTATACCATTTTGCAAAATCAACGTCCATAGACGTAATTGCATCAACCATTTTTTTCTGCTCTGCCAAATCTAAAACCTCTTTCATTAATTACTGATTAATTATTATATCATATTAAAAAATTTTTTCAACCTTGTACAAAAAATTCCGGAACATCTGTAATAATTCCATCAACGCCCATTTCTCTGACAGTATCCAAAGCATTTTTGTCGTTCAGAGTCCAATAGTTGACTTTGATTCCGCCACTGTGACAACGGTCAATAAAATCTTTGTCAATCAGAATAACTATCGGATGCAATGCGTCAAGATTATTCTTTTTGCAGAAAGCAACGGGGTCAGCCGAAATTTCCGGGACAAGGGGACTGTTTATGTCATAAAGTGCAGCTGTTTTAATTTTAGGATTTATTTCTTTGCTTTCTCTCATCAGTTCAACTGAAAAACTTGAAAATAAAACCTGTTCTTCAAGGTTAAAAGCTTTGACTCTTTCAATTGCTTTTCTGACAATATCGTTTTTCTGATGTGGAACTTTAATTTCTATGTTAATAATTTCAAGGTTTCTGGAAATTTCAAGAAACTCATCAAGAGTCGGGATTTTTTCACCTGCAAATTCGGGAGAAAAATAAGAACCGAAATCATATTTTCTCAGATCATCAAGAGTCATCTGAGCAACAAATCCTTCACCGTCCGATGTATTGTTTATGTCATAGTTGTGGCAAATAACAAGTTCACCGTCTTTTGTCAGATGGATATCTGTTTCAAGGCCGTCAGATTTAAGTTCAACGGCTTTTCTGAAAGCAGAAAGTGTGTTTTCCGGCGCTAATTTATTTGCACCTCTGTGGGCAATAATTTTAGTCATAGTTTTACTCCTTTGTCCATAAATGTTTAATTTGTTCATACCATTCTACGATTTTAAACCTGACATCGTATTCAGGATTACATTTAACAACTTTAACTTCATCTTCGCTCAGATACATATCAATATCTGTTTTGTCTTCTGCGGCGGGAAGGCACATAGGAGGGAACATAACGCACCACCAATTATGCCCGGCGCTTTCGCCGATGGTTACCTTCACAGCAGTATAATTTCCTGCAGGGAGAGTGATATCGCCATAACTTCTTGTGCCGAAATATTCATCTGTAACGAAAACATCAACATCATAATCAAAGCCGTTTTGTTTCACAACATTTTCTGCGGCATCAACTAATCTTGATTTTTCTGTTGCGATTTTTTCTTCGGCGTTTTCAACATTTATTTCGCCACCAAAAATATCTTTTCCCTCTTCAAGTACAGCGTCACGGACTTTTAATTTCAAATCCTGGTCTTCAACCGTGTCGGAGTTAGCCAGAACGTGCAATCTGAGCACGTCGTTTCTTATGTTCTGACTTGTTTTAATAAAACCTGAAACGCTGATTATGGATGTAACGAAAAGCCCTGCAACAACTGCAAATATAAATTTTTTCATAAAATCATTCCTTTCAGAATGATTATGAACTCAAAAATTTTCTTTTATTCAAAAATTTCGCAACCGGTTTTAACGCAGTTGCAAACAAAAACATCAGAAAAGGATTTTTTGAGAATTTCTGCACATTCGTTTGCATCTGTTTCGTTTTTAAAAACGCCGTAAACGCAAGGACCGCTTCCGCTCATCAGAGCCAATGAAGCGTTGTGCTGACGCATAACAGATTTTATTTCAACTCTTTCAGGCACTTCTACAAGCTGTTCAAAAACATTTTCAAAATAACGGAAAGAATTTTCGTAATCACCGTTTGCACAAAGGTGAAGAATTTTTGCGTTGTCAATATGCCTGATGTTGCTTTTGCTTTCAAAAGTGTCGTACGCCTGTTTTGTGGAAACATCTCTGTCGGGCTTGACGAGTACAATTTTGTATCCTTCAAAATCGGGCAGACGGGATAATATCTGGCCGATGTCCTGAGCGAGAGCAGTGCCACCCACGACACAAAACGGGATATCGGCTCCGATTTCCTGACCTATTTCGCAAAGCTCATGTTCAGTTAATCCGGAGTCAAACAATTTATTTAAACCGACAAGCACGGCGGCACCGTCGGTACTGCCTCCTGCCAATCCGGCAGAGGACGGAATATTTTTGTTTATTGTGATTCTGATACCCTGATTTTCAACACCCGTTTTATTAAAGAATGCTTCTGCCACTTTCCACGCAATGTTTCTTTTGTCAGAGGGGATGTTTGGTTTATCACATTCAATTTCAATTGTTTTGGTGTTGGTTTTTTCAATGCAGACGGTATCATAAAGGTCAACGCTTTGCATAACCATCCAGACGGAGTGATAACCATTATCAAGCGTTGAGAGGATGTCCAGGCAAAGGTTAATTTTTGCGGGAGCTTTCAGTTTAATCATAATATACGCTCCTTATTCAATCGGGATTGGAATTGGTGTGCGTTTCTGGAAGAGGGCAATTTCATTGAAGCCACATTTTTTGGCAATGGCCATACCTTCTTCGATACCGGCTCCGACATCGTTTTCGTTGTGTGCATCCGAGCCAATTGTAATTATTTCGCCACCAAGCTGTTTAAAACGTCTGATTATATCTTCATCGGGCATAGTTTTGCCAATAGGCTGACGAAGCCCGGAAGTATTGATTTCAAGAGCTTTTCCGTTTTTTGCAAGGAGTTTGAGTATCTCATCAATCTTTGGAGAAAACTTGTTCAGATCAATCTGAATATTGTGTTGACCAACAATATATCTTAAAGGATAAGTCAGATGAGCAAGAGTATCAAACTTGTCCCATTTTACAAGTTCAAAAATCTCGTAAAAATATTCATCAAGCAAACTATCAACGTCAACTTCGCTATAATCAATGAAATAAAAATCGGGACGGTTTCTGAGGTTATGAACGGAGCCTATAACCTGGTCGTATTCAAATTTATTGAGAATGTGTTCGGCTTTTTCTTTGTCGTAAACGGGTTGTCCGAGCTCAATGCCGTTGTTTATGAGAAGAGTGCCCATAAAAGCCGACTTTGCTTTTGCAACTTCGACAAAAGCGTGAGTCATAGCAATTTCAAAGTTACCTTTTTCATATATATCTACTTCACAGTGGTCTGTGAAAGTCAGAGAACGAAGATTTTTTTTCATTGCCATTTCACACATTCTGATGGCAGAATGACTTCCGTCATAAGAATTTGCGGTGTGGATATGCATATCGAGTTTATTTTTATATCCCATTGTTTTATTCTCCTCTTGTGGATAGTCACAACGGTTTTATTGTATCACATTTAATTTGTTATTTCAACTGTTTTATTTGATGCTTTTGACTAAATACGTATAGAAAAAAGTTTACAATTTCTGCATAAAAATTTATTGATATTATGATATAAAAGTTGTATAATAAAATTTATTAAAATAAATAGGAGGTGTTTTTTGTGGACGATTTGGAAAAGAAGATAAATAATCCGGACGAAAACGGAGAAGAAATTGAAAACGAAAACAAACCTGTGGAATCTGAAAACGATAAAGCGGAAGATATGGATATCGGACCGTCAGAGAGCGAAGAAAGCGAAGAAGATGAGCTCTCGAAGATTGTTTCACAACTTAAATCAAAAAAAGAAGAAATTCTCAACGATGAGGTTCAGGATTGGGACGGACTTGTTGACCAGTCTCAACAGGACGCAGAAGAATTTATAATCAATGAATCTGCTGACATCAGCGAAGAAAAACTTGAAAGCATTGAAGTCATTGAGCTTGATGAAGATGATGAGAGACTTTGCAGCTTGTGTCATCGCAGACTCAAATATTCAGAAAACGGAATTGAATATGAATATTGCAAAAGATGCAGAAAAGAATTGCTTGAAACAAAATACAATTGGAAAAGCATAGTTGCATTTGTGGCTTCCTGCATAGTTTTTGTTTTTGCAATAGCACTTTCAGGTGTTTCAATACTTAACGGTGCAACAACCGTAAAAGCAGAAAGATTGTTGAAGGAAAACAAATACACTTCTGCTAACAATATGTATTCCTACATTTTGCAGTCATCAGGCAGCGGTTCGTCTTATGCTCCGTTTTCTCTTGACACGATTTTCGGAGTAGATGTCGGCAGAAAAGCACAGATAGGATATATTGAAACATTGTATAAATTGGGCTCAATTCAGAATATCGGCGCAACAGTTGACAGTTATTTCACTGATAAAGACCTTGAAAAAGAAAAATATTCTGACATCAAAAAATATAAAAAAGTTTATGACGAGCTTTATAACGTTTCGGTAGAAGCAACAACTGTTATTCAGGAGCTTCAGAGCAAAGAAAAAATCACAAAAGCTGATGTAGAAGAAACAGTAAAAGTTCTGGAAGAAATGAAGAAAGAAAACAAATATAATAATGCGTTCATTGCTTATTATCAATATTACGCCACTTTAATGGCTCCGGACACTTATGACCTTCAGGTTAAATATCTCAACGAATTAAAACAGGGTGAACCTGAGTTGACACAGTTTTACAGAATGTCTTTTGCAAATATTTATCTGTCAGACGGCGACTATGACAAATGTATCACAGAATGTGATGTTGCATTGGAAGAAAATGCAGAGGATATAAACGCATACAGAATGAAGGTCAAGGCTCTTTACAGACAGAAGAAATATGATGAGGCTCTTGAGCTTTCGCATAAGGCAATAGAAATTGCAAAAGAGATTTATGAAGTTCAGGAAGACGAATCTCAGTTGGCTTCAACAAAGGATATCACTTATGCATACAGCATTTATACTGAACAGGCAATTGTTTTCGGTCTGAAAGGTGATATGAAATCTGCACAGACAGCAATTGACAGAGCATATCAGGGACAGCTTACTCTTGATACTGCTTATCTCTATGCGATGATAAACAAGGTAAACGGCAATACGGAATCATACGATGAAATAATGACAATGCTTGAACAATACGGTATGCAATTGCCGGAAATTTGTCAGCAGTATATCGACGGTACAAAAACATTTGAAGATATCTTTGTTAACGGAAAGGTGGAATGGTACGAATGAGTATATTATATATAATCACAAAATATATTACTTTTCCCGGTGCACTTCTGAGATGTTTTTGGGAGCAGTTTATGTGTAAAATCGGCAAAGTACCGATTGAAAACAACAAGTGTCTTCAGGTTAATGAGATGTGCGGACATATAGAGCATGAAATAGTAGACAATAAAGTCAAGAGCTTTTTCAACGCATTTATTCCCGGACTTATAGTTTTTATTGCAGGAATTACTTTCCTTATATCTCCACTTATTAACCTGGGCTATCTTGAAATTTCGGGAACAGCTCTTAAAATAGTGATGTATGTTATGCTTTATCTTGCACTTTCAATGCTTACAAACATTTTTCCGAGCATTGAAGATGCAATAGTGATGTGGGAAAACTATAAAGAATTAAAAGTTTCTTTAAAAATACTTTTCTCTGTCGGTGCAGTTACGATGTATGTCGGAGCATATCTTGAAAAATATTCTGTGACATTTTTCACTAACGCAATTATTGCGGTTCTTATCATTTTATAAAAAACAAAGGCGGACAACGATAAAACATTGTCCGTCTTTGATTTCTCTTTAAATTAAAGGTTGTGTTAAATATGGTATTAATTTCTCCGTCAATGCTCTCCTGTGATTTCGCAAAAATGGGGGAACAGACAAAAAAAGTATCAGACTGTGGAGCTGATATGATTCATCTTGATATTATGGACGGTATTTTTGTTCCGAATATTACTTTCGGTGCGCCGATAATCAAAGCTGTCCGCAAATATTCTGACAAAATTTTTGATGTGCATCTGATGATAAATGACCCGATAAAATATATCGAGGATTTTAAAAATGCAGGTGCTGACATTATTACTTTTCATTATGAAAGTATAAGTGATGTAGAAGAAACGATTGACAAGATTCGTTCTCTTGGAATGAAAGCATCGTTGAGCATCAAGCCAAACACTCCGTCAAAGGACATTTTCCCCTATCTCGACAAACTTGATATGGTTCTTGTGATGACGGTTGAACCGGGGTTTGGCGGACAGTCTTTTATGGGAAATATGATTCCTAAAATTGAGGAATTGAGAGATGAAATCGAAAGAAGAAATCTTGATGTTCTGATACAAGCTGACGGCGGCATCGGAAAAGACAATATGAAATTGCTTTATGATGCAGGGGTCAGATGCTTTGCTGTCGGAAGCAGTGTTTTTAAAGCTGACGACATGGAAAAAGCAATTGACGAATTGAAAAAATCAGCAAAAGATATTTGATGAAATTTTCTGCCAGTGTTCTTTTGTGAAAGCAACCATAACATCGTTGCTCTGGCACAACATTGCATATTCGTTCAATCTTTTTTTCAGGCAAGGTATATCCGGCATTTTTTCAACAATGAGACGATATTTTGATTTACCGTCAAAAAACAACTGCGCTTGAAAGCACTCTGTGTCATTGCTGCTTTTGATGTTTTTATAAAGGTCGATTATATCATCAATGTTTTTGAATTCATAGACAAGATTTTCCTGGCAGAACCTTAAGGGCAAAGCGTTGCTTTTCTCGTTGTTTTTAGAGGGCACAGTAAAAAGAATCATACATCCGCCTGACTTTGCAGGCAAGGTTTCAATCATCATTTTGCTTGACGGGTCTATATCTCTGCCAAGAAACTTTCTTGCCTTTGCAAGAATAGTCCAGATGACACGTCTTGTTTCAATGTTTGAATAGTCAAGCTCATCATATGTAATATCAAGTTTAGACATATCTTCGTCTGACAGTTCAACGATAATTTTTTCGCTGTTTGGTGAATCAATTTTCATTCTGACACCTCCGGTTAAAAGGGTTACATTATTATAATATTACACAAACAAGCTGTGTGCAATACAAAAAATATGGGAATTTTTCAGAAAGGGAAAATTATGGCTAACAGATTTTATGACGGTAACAATACGGGCAGAAAAAGACGTAAATGTTATTATGCCTTTTCAAAAGAATATCCCGGAATGGGAAGCGAAAACAGAAGAAACGGTATAGGTGACGAATTCAGCTTTAAAACGGTAGCTAAAAAAATATTAATTGTTTTGTTGATTATTTTTTGCTTTGTTTTATCATATTTTGTTGTATATACGGTTATTTCGATTTCTCACGAAGAAGTAGAAGGTCTTGATGGAATAGGAATGACTACAAATGCAGAAAATATAACGCAGAGCGATACGGATATGCTTGAAGAATATCTGAACCAACAAAACTCCCAAACGACAACCCAACAAGATGAAAGTGATATTCAACAGGAAAATCTGACGCAAAGCGATATTTCAGAATAAGGTTGGTTATAAAATGGATTTCATTCCTTTTAATTCGAGAATTGATTATCATAAAAGCAAATTTGGTGCAATAAAAGAGGACGAAGCTGTTGTTTTCAGGGTCATTATGCCAAGGAATATGAATGTCAGTTGTGTATACCTTGTAATTCGTGAAGATAAAGACAACGAGCCGAAGAAAATTAAGTTTGATTGGGAAAGGATGGAAGGCGACCACGAGGAATGGTGGAAGCTTTGCTATTGCTCTCAGAATAAGGGCTTGTATTGGTATTGCTTTGAGTACGACACTCCTTACGGCAGAAGCTTTATCACTAAAACAAAGGGTGGAATAGGTACACTTTCTGCCAACGGTACGAATTGGCAGCTGACTGTATATTCAAAAGATTATGAAACTCCCGACAGCTTTAAGGGAGGAATTATATATCAGATATTTCCTGACAGATTCTGCAATTCAGGAAAGAAAAAAGAAAATGTACCTGCTGACAGAATAATAAGAGAAGATTGGTATGCACAGCCATATTGGAAGCCTGACGAAAAAGGAATAGTAAAAAACAATGATTTCTTTGGCGGAGATTTAAAGGGAATTGAGAGTAAGCTTGACTATATCGCATCTCTGGGTGTTGACACGATTTATCTCAATCCTATCTTTCAAGCTCAGTCAAATCATAGATATGATACGGGCGATTATGAAAAAACAGACCCACTTCTGGGTGATGAGGAAGACTTTAAATCTCTTTGCAAAAAGGCAAAGAATAAAAATATTAAAATTATTCTTGATGGTGTTTTCAGTCATACGGGATGTGACAGCAAATATTTTAATCTTTACGGAAATTATGACAGCGTGGGAGCATATCAGTCAAAAGAATCTGAATATTTTGATTGGTATAAATTCCGTAGCTTCCCGGATGATTATGCTTGTTGGTGGGGAATAAAAATACTGCCCGAAATTGACGAGGAAAACGAAAAATATCTTGAATATATTACAGGCAGAAACGGTATTCTGAGAAAATGGTTAAAAGCGGGCGCATCAGGTTGGAGATTAGACGTCGCAGACGAGCTGCCCGACGTATTTCTCGACAGACTCCGCAAAGCAATAAAGGAAGAAAACAAGGACGCATATATTCTTGGAGAAGTCTGGGAAGACGCTTCAAATAAAATGAGCTATTCGCAAAGAAGAAGATACCTTCTTGGTGACCAGCTTGACAGCGTTATGAACTATCCTTTTGCCGACGCAATAACACATTTTGTCAGAACGGGAATAACAGAAAATTTTAGCGAAAGCATTATTTCTGTTCTTGAAAACTATCCGAAAGAATCTGTTGATGTTCTGATGAATCATATCGGTTCTCATGACACGGCAAGAATTCTCAATGTACTGTCAGGGGAAGATTTGTACGGAAAAGACAGAAAATGGCAGTCGGAAAATCAGCTCGGCGATGATAAGCTTGAAAGAGGCAAAAAGTTGCTGAAAATTGCAGCTGCAATACAATACACATTGCCGGGAATTCCGTCAATATATTATGGAGACGAAGTTGGTCTTCAAGGATATGCAGACCCGTTTAACAGATATTGTTATCCATGGGGAAAAGAAGACAAAGATTTGCTTGAATATTATAGACTTCTCGGAAAAATCAGAAAAGAATCTGATTGCTTCAAAGACGGGGAGTTTGAAATAATTTCTGATGTGTGTTCCTGCGTTGCGTTTGCACGTCATGGAAAAAAACATTCTGTTATGACAATAGCAAACAGAAACAACCACGATATAGACTATTATCTCAAACCACAATGGCATAAAGCAAAGTCAATTCTTAACGGAAAAATGTATGACGGGTTTGTGAGGGTGCCGTCAGATTCAGCCGTAATTCTTAGATTGACAAGATAAAATAAATAATGTATCATTAAAATAAGTGTAAATATTTTCTTTTAAGGAGAGTTAAGATATGAATATAGCAGTAATTCTTGCAGGTGGAACGGGTTCAAGAATGGGCATTGTGGATATGCCCAAGCAGTTTATTGAAATTTATTCAAAACCTGTAATTGTTCATACAATTGAGTCATTTGAAATCAACGATAATATTGACGCCATTTGCGTTGTTTGCATTAAAGAATGGCAGAACAATCTTAAAATCTGGCTCAAAGAATATGATATCAGAAAAGTTCGTTGGATTGCAGACGCAGGAGATTCAAGACAACGTTCTTCTTTGAATGCACTTGATGCAATTAAAGACGATTGTACTGATGAGGATATCGTTATTATTCACGATGCCGCAAGACCTCTTGTTTCTCAGAGAATAATCAACGAGAACATTGAAAAAGTTAAACAGTATGGTGCTTGCGACACAGTTGTTCCTGCTCACGACACCGTAATCCGTAGTATTGACGGAGAATATCTCGAATCAATTCCGGCAAGAAAAGAGCTTTATATGGGACAAACTCCACAATCTTTTACTTATGGAATAATCAGAAAATCATATGATGATTATTATGCATTGCCGGAGGACAAGCGTCCGGTTATGACAGACGACTGTGGACTTGTTCTTAACAGCGGTATAAAAATCGGAATGGCTATGGGCGATAAAATTAATATGAAGTTGACCACTATGGAAGACCTTCTTCTTATTAAATCACTCATTCGCACTACGAGATAATTAAAGAGGTGTTTTACCGTGTTTGTCAGAAGTTATAAAATAACAGAACCAAAAAGATTTGAAATTTTTGTTGAAGATATATATTCCGAAGATATTCTTGTCAGACCTGAAAATCTTGCAATTTGCAAAGCTGATATAAGGTATTATCTCGGGAACAGAGATATTAATGTTTTAAAAAGAAAATTTCCTATGAGCCTCATCCACGAAGGAACGGGGGTTGTAGTTCGTGACAATTCAGGAAAAATGAAACCGGGGCAGAAGGTTGTTATGCTCCCCTGCATTAAAGCTGAATGTGACGGAACAAAATGTCTCACTTGCGTGAGAGATGATGAAAATCTGCTCGACAACTATTGTCCTGAATCACGTTTCCGCTCAAGCAACTATGACGGATTCAGCAAAGAAATGATAAATACACAATCTGAATATCTTGTGGAAATACCTGATTCAATCGGTGAGGAAGCCGTTTTCAGCGAACTCATTTCAGTCGGTTGCTGTGCAATGAGAAGAGCAGGACTCTGGGACAAAAAAGAAAAGAAAATTGCTGTATGGGGCGACGGAATTATGGGATACATCATATCACTTGTCGCAAAATACGGCGTTGGTGCAGACGTCAGCGTTGTTGGTATCAGCCCTGAAAAACTTGCAAAGATAGATTTTGCCGACACTTATTTTGTCAACGATATTGATTCAATGCCAAACATTACAGTAGCAATTGAAGCTGTTGGTGGAAACGCTTCTGCATCTGCCGTAAATCAGGCAATTGATAAATTATGCTCAGGCGGTAAAATCGTTTTGTGCGGTGTTTCCAACGATAACGCACCGATCAACACGAGAATGGTGCTTGAACACGGACTCACTTTGATGGGCACAACAAGAAGTGTAAGATGTGACTTCGAAAAGGCTATTGAATTGTTGCAGATTCCTGAGTTCAGAGAAAGAATTTTGCGTCTTGTTGACGGGATTGATGTTGTTGACAATATCAATAAATATTATAAAGCTTTTGACGAAGCTTCAAAATCTCAGTCACTTGGAAAGAGAATTATTAAATTAGTATTTTAAGTATAGGTAGTTTTTGTATAGATAGAGAGGTAAAGAGATGGATTCGTTTAATTCGCTTTGGAAAAGCGTTAAAGAAGAATGTCAGGCCAACATTTCTGAAACCATTTTTGAATTATGGTTCAAAGACCTTGAATTTGTTGAGTTTGATAATAATAATAACGAGGCAATATTGTCTATTGCAGAGTTTAAGAAAAAAATAGTTGAAAACAAGTTTATGAATGTTCTCAGAGATGCTTTTGAGAAGGTTTTCGGTTTCGAAGTTGAAGTGAAAATTATAAGTTCAACTCCTGTCAAAAAACAGGAAATTGTTGAAGATTCTTCCGAAAACACTTTTGAAAATTTCGTTGTGGGTTCTTCAAACAAATTTGCTCACGCAGCAGCAATGGCGGTTGCAGCAAATCCGGGTGGAGCATATAACCCTTTGTTTATTTACGGAAAATCAGGACTCGGAAAAACGCATCTTCTCAATGCTATTTGTTATGAAATAAGAAAAAATAATCCGTCAGCAAATATTGTTTCAACAAAAGGTGAAACTTTTACAAATGAACTGATTGAATATCTTCGCTTGGGTAAGATGACAGATTTTCATGTCAGATACAGAAGCGCAGACGTTTTGCTTGTTGACGACGTTCAGTTTATTGGTGGAAAAGACACCACACAGGAAGAATTTTTCCACACATTCAATGAGCTTAACGATGCCGGAAAACAGATTGTTCTGACAAGTGACCGTCCTCCGAAAGAAATTTCAAGACTTGACGAAAGACTTCGCACAAGATTTGAATGGGGACTTCTTGCCGACATTCAACCACCAGATATTGAAACAAGAATGGTAATTATAAAAAGAAAAGTAGATTTCTTTAAAATGAATTTGAGTGACGATGTCGTTCTCTATATTGCAGAAAAGCTTAAAAGCGACATTCGTCAGCTTGAAGGTGCAGTCAAAAAGATGAAAGCATATATAGACCTCGGCTCACCTGCAAACATTTCAACTGCACAAAACGCAATCAAAGACATACTCCGTGACAATCAACCGCCTGTGATTACAGTTGAAAAAATTGTCAACGAGGTTGCAAGAACATATAATATTACTGTGGAAGATATCAAGTCAAAGCGTCAGGATGCAAACACATCAAGATACCGTCAGATATCAATGTATATTGTCAGTGAAATGACAGGACTCTCCACGAAAGCTATCGGCTCTGAATTCGGAGGCAAAGACCATTCAACTGTGTTGTATGCAATTAAAAAAATCAGAGAAGAAGCGGGAAGAAATTCTTCACTCAGAAACACAATAGATGACATAATCAAGAATGTCAGGGAGGGCAGAGAATGACGGGAAAACTGAGCGGCAGAACTATCGTTGCTTACATATCATTATTGACAATTGCTTTGTTGAACGTAATTACTTTTGTGCTGATTCAAATAAATCAGCACAAAACTTTTCAATATTATACTGTAACATCGTTTGGAAGATTGTTGTTTTTTTCAACAATGATACTTTTGCCTGCTTTGTTGTGCGTCGTAGCTGTTTTGCTCCTGAAAAAAACAGGCAGAAAAACTAAAATAGCTCTGTTTTCCTGTGTTGGAGTCAGCATAATTTTTTCGCTTGTGTTTCTTGTCGCAAATTCAATTATGCCACCGTGCCAATCAAAAACAGACGACATAAAAAACTATCTGAAATTTGATGAACAATGTCCGATTTCACAATTATCTTTTAAAAATTTCTTTTCAGAAGAAATTCCGGAAAACGCAGAAAATATTAAATACAGCTATTCTTTTGGGATATATCCCGATACAAATTATGATGTATTTGTGGAGTTTTCGTTGCCGAGAGATGAGTATAACAAAGAAAAGCAGCGTCTGATTGCTCTGAATCCGAATGCACATTTCAGCACAAGCGAAAACTTTGATTGCCTTTACATCAGCGACGAAAAAAAGACAATACTTGATCATGTGATATTTGCTTATAACGACAGCACTCTGACACTC
>JAFOEP010000011.1 GCA_017380115.1 Clostridia bacterium
GGCGCTTGTTATTTTCTCAGTGTTACCGTCGTTGTTTATTATAATGGCAGGGATTATTGTGGAAAGAAGTTCAGAAGATAAGACATACAATTTAAAAGTGTTTCCTATTATATTTGTTATTTTAATATTAGTAGGATGGTCAATTTGTATTTTAAGCAACTCCGGATTTAATGATTTCCGTTTATATGAAATTGAATGGGTGTTGATCGGTGCCGGTGCAGTAGTAATGTATTTATCAAATTTTCTTATTAACGTCAGGTCGAAGAGTTATTTTTTGAAAAAGCTGAACCTGAAGGTTAAAAGTGAATTTGCGTTTATGAAAATAATGAGGATGCTTCATTACTGCGTCGGAGTCGGCGGATATATTATTATATTGTCGGGAGTTATCGGCTTTTATTTGAACAACAGAGCGTTTGTGTTCAGTTGTCTTGTGGCAGGGTTGTGCTGCATAATTATTACGCCGAGTATTTATCTGGCGTATGAATTCAAAAAACGCAAAGAGTATCTGGACTCGGAAAAAATAAAACATAGAGGAGAAGAACGATGAAAAAATATTTAACTGTATTAGTTGATGCGATAATTGCAGGTATCTGTATTGCAACGGGTGGAATTGCGTTTCTGAGCATTGAAAACCCTGTTGTCGGAGCCTTGTTTTTTACATTGGGACTTTTTATTATTGTGACAAGAAAATATAATTTGTTTACGGGAAAAGTCTGCTACGTTTTTGACAACAAACCATCATACATAATCGATGTAATAATAATATGGATAGGAAATCTTATCGGTACAGTTCTCACAGGTCTTGCGGTCAAAGCAACAAGAATTGAAACAATTTGTCTGAGAGCAGAAAAGATGTGCCAGACAAAGATTGATGACAGCTTGATCAGCTTGTTTGTTCTTGCAATTTTTTGCAATATGCTTATTTTTATTGCAGTTGATGGCTTCAATAAAAATGAACATACGGTAGGCAAATACTTAGGCTTGTTTTTCGGTGTAGCAGGTTTTATCGTATGTGGATTTGAACACTGCGTTGCAGATATGTTCTATTTTACTGTAGGTGGCGCATGGTCAGTTAAAACTTTAATTTGTCTTTTAGTTATCACTGCCGGAAACATTGTTGGGGGAGTATTACTTCCTCTTGCAAAAAAGCTCAGAGATCAATGAGTTTTTGCAAATAATCGTCTGCGCAGCATTGACAAAGGAAACAAAACAGCGTATAATTAAGAACAACTTGATGGCAATGGCATCTTAGTATTTGTTGGCTATGGACACCACTGCCATTTTTAATTTTTACTAACGGAGGCAAACAGGAATGGAAAAGAAAGAACAGATTTATGAAGGAAAAGCAAAAAAAGTGTTTGGAACTGAAAACCCAGAACTTTTTATTGTATCTTATAAGGATGATGCCACTGCATTCAACGGAATCAAAAAAGGTACTATTGTAGGTAAAGGTGTTATCAACAACAGAATGAGCAATCTTCTTATGCAGCATCTTGAAAAAGCAGGTGTTCCGACTCATTATGTTGAAGAATTGAATGATCGTGAAACAGTTGTAAAAAAAGTAGACATTGTACCTCTTGAAGTAATTATAAGAAATATTGCTGCAGGTTCTTTTTCAAAAAACTATGGAGTTGAAGAAGGCGTTGTTTTTGAAAATCCTACAATTGAATTTTCATATAAAAATGATGACCTTGGCGACCCGTTGATCAATGATTATCACGCAATAGCTTTAAAATTGGCAACTCCTGAAGAAATTGAAACAATTAAAAAATATTCTTTCATTGTCAACGACCAGATGAAAGCTTTCTGGAAAGAATGTGGAGTAACTCTTGTTGACTTTAAATTGGAATTTGGTAAATTGTCAGACGGAACTATTGTTCTTGCTGATGAAATCAGTCCTGACACATGTCGTCTTTGGGACAGCGAAACAGGTGAGAAGCTTGACAAAGACCGTTTCCGTCGTGATTTGGGAAATGTTGAAGACGCTTATGAAGAAGTTATGAAACGTCTTACAGACCACATTTAATTAATACATACAATTATATTAGCGATAAACAAAAATCTCCGAAGATTCGGGGATTTTTGTTTTGTCATATTAATGGCAACTTCTGCATATCAATATACAAACGAACGTGAATTGAAATACGGAGGAATTTATATGACAAATACAAGCATCTATCAAGATATTGCAACACGAACAGGGGGAGACATATATATCGGAGTGGTAGGTCCGGTAAGAACGGGTAAAAGTACATTTATCAAAAAGTTTATGGATACACTCGTACTGCCGAACATCACTGATGCGTCAATGAAAGAACGTGCTACCGATGAATTGCCTCAGAGTGCTGCGGGAAGAACCATTATGACAACAGAACCAAAATTTATACCTGAGGATGCAGTTGATATATCGATTGATGATGCAGCGTATATGAAAGTCAGAATGATTGATTGCGTCGGATATATTGTGCCATCATCTTTGGGATATATAGAGGATGATCAACCAAGAATGGTTAAGACACCATGGTATGAAAAGGAGATTCCTTTTAATCTTGCGGCTGAAATTGGTACTCAGAAAGTCATCAGCGAACATTCTACTATCGGGCTTGTTGTTACAACGGACGGTAGTATCGGAGAAATTCCGAGAGAGGAATATGCAGAATGCGAAAAGCGCGTTGTCGATGAATTAAAAGAGCTTGAAAAACCGTTTATTGTTCTTCTCAACAGCAGTTCTCCTCAAAGTGAAGCAACAAGACAACTTGCTGAAAAAATGAGAAAAGATTATCAGGTGACTGTTATTCCTGTAAACTGTATGGAATTGACAGAAGAAGAAATTACAGCCATATTGAAAAGCATTCTTTTTGAATTTCCTATTAAAAAAGTTTCTGTTGACCTTCCGTCGTGGCTGAATACTCTTGAAAAAGAGCACTGGCTCAGAAAAGGAATATATGACTGCATAAAGAAAAGCTCATCAGATCTCAGCATCGTCAGTGATGTCTATGAACTTGCAGACAGTATAACTCAATGTGAATATATATGCAGTGCAAATATAGAGAGCTTTGATTTGTCGGAAGGTAGCGCAGTTATTAAGCCGAAATTATCGGATAGCCTGTTCATGAAAATTCTTGGAGAAAAAACAGGAATTGAACTTGAAAACGAAGCAGACCTGATGAAAAATATAATTGAACTGTCTTCAATAAAGAAAAAATATGAAACCCTTAAAGGTGCACTTGACGAAGTTGAAGCAACAGGTTATGGAATAGTGATGCCGACTCTTGACGAACTTAAACTTGAAGAACCTGAAATTATGAAACAGGGTGGCCGTTACGGAGTAAGGCTCAGAGCATCAGCACCGTCGATACATATGATGAAAGCAAATATCACAACAGAGGTTGCGCCAATTGTTGGTTCGGAAAGTCAGTCGGAAGAACTCGTGAACTACCTGCTCAAAGAGTTTGAGGAAAATCCTTCAAAAATCTGGGATTCTAATATATTTGGCAAGTCGTTGAATGAACTCGTTAACGAGGGATTGCATAACAAGCTTTACAGAATGCCGAATGATGCAAGAATGAGGTTGCAGGAAACTCTTGAAAAGGTGATAAACGAAGGCTGCAGCGGTTTGATTTGTATAATTTTATAACATTTTATCACAGATTTTCTGTCGTAGAAAATCTGTGATTTTTTTTATGAAAAAAATATTATTTTTACTATGAAAACTATTGA
>JAFOEP010000012.1 GCA_017380115.1 Clostridia bacterium
AATCCTTGGGAAATTCTTGCTATTACTTTCACAAACAAAGCTGCAAATGAATTGAAAGAGAGACTTGAAAAAGTTATCGGAAGTCAGAACAATGAAATCTGGGCAAGTACATTTCACTCATTTTGTTCAAGAATCTTGAGACGTGATGGAGATAAAATCGGATTTTCTTCTAACTTTACTGTTTATGACACGGATGACAGCAAAAGAGTGATGAAAGAATGTATGCGTCAATTAGATATTGAAGAAAGATTTTTGCCTGTTAAATCTATATTGAACGAAATCAGCACTTCTAAAGACTCGTTAATTTCTCCGCAGGAATACATAGATAATGCCGGTAATGACATCAGAAAAATCAATATCGGAAAAGCATATTCAAGATATCAGCAGCTGCTGAAAAAGGCAGATGCAATGGATTTTGACGATATTATTGTTAACACTGTCAAATTACTGAGTGAACACGATGATATCAGAGAGTATTATCAGAACAAGTTTAAATATATTATGGTTGACGAATATCAGGACACTAACCATGCTCAATTCAAACTTGTAGAAATTCTTGCTTCAAAGAGAAAAAATATCTGTGTTGTTGGTGATGATGACCAGAGTATTTATAAATTCAGAGGCGCAACAATTGAAAATATATTGAATTTTGAAAATCAATATTCCAACGCAAAAGTTATCAGACTTGAACAGAATTATCGTTCAACACAAAATATTCTTGATGCTGCAAACAGCGTAATATCACATAATACGATGCGTAAGGGCAAAGATTTGTGGACATCAAATTCATCTGGTGAATTGATTGTCCTTAATACAACTTATGATGAACAAGCAGAAGCTCGATTTATTGCTGATACTATAATGCAAAATGTTTCAGACGGAGGCAAATGGAGTGATAACACGATTTTGTATCGTATGAACTCACAATCCAACGCAATTGAAAATGTTTTTGTAAGACTTGCAGTTCCATATAGAATTATTGGTGGTCACCGTTTCTATGATAGAAAAGAAATAAAAGACGCAATTGCATATCTTCATGTTATTAATAATTCGTCTGACGATTTAAGGCTTAAAAGAATAATTAATGAGCCTAAAAGAGGAATAGGAGACACAACTGTAAACAAAGCTTCAGAAATCGCTACTAATCTGAATATCAGCCTTTATGAAGTTTTTAAAAATGTTGAAGATTATCCTGCTTTGTCCCGTGCAAGCGCCAAAATCAGACAATTTATTGATATTATGGAAGAGATAATAAATAAGCAAGATTCATTTTCACTCAACGAATTACTTGAATATTGTTTAAAAAATACAGGTTATATAGATTCTCTTGCTCTTGACAAAGATTCATATATCGACAGGGTTGAAAACTTGAATGAACTTTCAACAAACCTTTTTAAATATCAGGAAGAAAATGACGAACCGACACTCAACGGATTTCTTGAAGAAGTATCATTGATGACAGATATAGATAATTATAATTCTGAAAATGATTCTGTGACAATGATGACACTACATTCTGCAAAAGGTCTTGAGTTTCCGAACGTATTTATTCCAGGTCTCGAAGAAGGTATATTCCCGGGAATGCAATCTATGTTCAGCTCTGCTGAAATTGAAGAAGAACGTCGTCTTGCATATGTTGGAATAACAAGAGCAAAAGAAAGATTATATTTGTCAAATGCGAATACAAGAATGTTATTTGGTTCAACAAATCATAATAAACCATCAAGATTTATTGATGAAATCCCATCTCATTTAATAAACAATATTTCAAAAGAAAGCAT
>JAFOEP010000127.1 GCA_017380115.1 Clostridia bacterium
AGTACCAGGAATATGGCCCCCATAGTGATGGCAAACAGATTGACAATCTTTGTCATTCCTACAAGTCCTACGTTCTGGCTGAACGATGTGTTAGGCAGTACGCCGAACAAAGTGGCGAATGTCCGCCGCCGTGAAGATACATAATAATTGATACATCACCTGTTGCGTTGCTTGGAAGGAAAAGATCCATGCTCTGTCTTACAGGGTTTGAGCCATATACATAATCTCTGTAAGCAATCGGAGTGGTTGAGTTTGATTTTGCAGAATTTTTACAATAATCACATTTTGTAATAGGACCTTCATGAACAAGTTTTTCTCTTGCAGCGTCAAGCTCTTCTACTGCTTTATCCAAATCTTCCTGTAATGAAGCTTTGTTGTCAATAACACTCTGTGCATTTTCAACAGCAATCTTGTATTCTGCCCATGATTCTGCTGTCCAACAAGTTTCATCATAAACAGCTGCAGTTCCTAATTTTGCTTGAAGTTTTGAACTGTCTTTACCAATTAATTTAATATTTGCTGTCACAGAAGTACTGTCTGACAGATAAAAAGATGAATAAGAAAAATTTGAGGAAACATTAGAAGACACTGTGAATTCAACAGATTCTCCTGCTTCCGGAATTTCACCTTCAATATATCCTTCACCAGAAATGTTTGCTGAAACATTTCCAGATGTACTTATCCACGTATCATTATTAACATATCTTTCAGACAAAACATAATCTTCACTTGAAGATGTGATATTTGTGCTGACAACCATTCCGTTTACTGAAAATTCAGCATAATAAATATTGCCGAGGTCTCTGAGATTGCTGAAATAGTTTCTGTCAAGAATATATGTAACATTGTTGCCCGATACTATAGTTGCATTTCTGAAACCAAGTCTGGTTGCTGTTTTTCCGTATCCACCAATGTTAATTTGTTCAAAATTTTCTGCACCTGCAAACGGAGCTGCTTCTGCAGATAATTGAACCATAGAAACACTACTTATCAGCAAGCATAATGTAAGCAGTATTGAAATAAGTTTTTTTGTTTTCATAAGAATCCCCCTTTTTGAAACACATAAGTGTCCACCTACATCTTATCAAAAAATATTCCAAAAGTAAATACAATTATAACAATCTTTTTAAATTTTTAAAAAAAGTTTTAGTTATTATATAAAAAATCACATCCGATCAGACTCGGATGTGATTTCAGTTTTATTTTTAACTTTTATATATGATTTGCAATATTTATAATAACTGCAAGGTCAGTTGCATCGAGAACACCGTCAGCTAAAGCATCTATTGATGCAAAATATGCTTTCTTGTCAGGTTCAGAGAATGTGTTGATATAGTATGTTGCAATTGAAACGTCAAATGCATCAACAAATCCGTCTCCTGTTGTGTCGCCTGATACTACAATTGTATATGTGTCTACGACTTCACCGTTGAAGATAACGTTTACAAGTGTTCCTGTTCCGAAACCTTCTGATGTTTTAACGTATTCTATTTCACAGCCCAATGCTTCAACATATTCATCAAGATTGCTTTCACCTTGTGGTACGTTCAGAATTAACTTGTTTTCTTCGTCTAATTCAACGCAGCTGTCTTTTTTTGCTCTGAATACCATTTCAAGTTTAGCAATAGTTTCAGTTTCAACAACTTCAGAACATTCTGAACAAGTTTTTATTTTTTTGCCTTCTGCTTCGTAGGTCGGAAGAGTTACAACTTCCCAATCCCCTGCTATGTGTCCGGCTTTAACTATATCACCAATATAGTTCTTTCCGCAATCTTTACAAATATATGTTGTATATCCGTCTGTTGTACATGTTTTTTCTGTTACTATTGTTTCATAATTATGAACTTCTTCAGGTTTGATGTCAAGAAGATATTCTTCTACATATTCATCATAAGCCTTGTCTGCCAATTGAGCAACATCAGGGTCATTACCACATCCGTGGTCTGAATTCGGGAATGTGAAGAATTCATGTTTTACTCCTGCGTCTGTGAGGAAGTTATCAAGATATTGTGCATCGTTATACGGAACAATGCTATCCAGAGTGCCGTGACAGATAATTGTCGGCACACAATTTGAATCAACATAATTAAGTGGAGAAATCGCAATCAATTCATTGGCAGCATCTGTTCTTGTTGCAGCTGTAAATGATTTTCCGCAAGCTGCAGATAACACAGCTTCCATTCCGTTTATGTTCATATAAGTAGAGTTGTATAAATATGTCGGTCCACTGTTACTATATACACATACAGGTGTTATTTCAGAAACAGTATCTCTTGTATATGCATACATCAGTGAAAGATGAGCACCTGCTGAGAATCCGTGCAACATCATTTTCTTGATGTTCAATCCCTTTTCAGCCGCAAATGATTTAATCTTTGAAACAGCAGCTTCAATATCGTCAAGGATATCAAAAATAGTTACTGAACCAAGTGATATATAGCGATAATTAATTGATGCTGTTGCAACGCCGTATTTTGCACATGCATTATATGCTTCTTCTGAAAAGCTTTCCTTGCTTCCATAGAACCAAGCTCCACCGTGGATAAACAAGATGAGAGAAATGTCTCCCTCAACATTTGCAGGAAGATAAAGGTCGAAAATATTTCTTGTGCTGTCTGCACCATATGATATGTTTGTATATTTTGTCGGCAGAAGTTCTACGCCTTCTCCACCATTGATACAGTGTTCGCAAGAAGTAACCGGTCCGTTATGAACCAAGAATTTTTCAGCATTTGAAAGATTTGTATATGCTTCATCAATATCTTTTTGTATAGCAGTCGGATTCTGAAGAACACTTTTGGCTTCTGCAAACGCTGTTGAGAATGCACTCCATGTAGCATTTGTCCAGCATGAACTGATTTTAGATTCAGATTTATTAATCAACTGTCTGAGCTCAGTTGTATCAATTCCGACAACTTTAATTTTAGCAGAAGCAGAACAATCATCTAAAACATTATTTGTTCCGTTGTAGTACATAACAGTCAGGTTTGCTTTGAGAGTAGCTTCTTTACTTTCACCTGCTGCAGGAACTGCCC
>JAFOEP010000128.1 GCA_017380115.1 Clostridia bacterium
TCTTCAGTTCCTTCGCCTTGTGGCACACGAACCCGACCGCTCTGCTGATTCGTCCGTTTATATCACCGAAGCCGAGGTCGAGGACCGCATACGCCGAGCGGTATTTCTCGTCCACGCGAGCAATTTCTATATATCAGGAGGAATAAAGATGAAATTTGGAGTATGTATCGGAGAAGATTTGAGCCGTATTCAACCAGCAAAACAGATGGGATTTGATTATATAGAATCCTGTTTTCCGTTTGTTGCAACATCAAGTGATGAGGTTTTTGAAAATTTTTGCAACGTGCTTGAAAGCAATGACATAAAATGTGAAGCAGTGAATTTGTTTATGCCGGGCAGTTTGCCAATCGTTGGTGACGAAATAGATTACGATGCTATTAACGAATATCTTGAAAAAGGATTTTCCAGAGGAGCAAAAATCGGCTTGAAATCAATTGTTTTTGGCTCAGGCGGTTCAAGAGGTATTAAAAACGGATATAATTTCTCAAAAGCATGTCAACAGATTTCATATTTCCTTAAAGAAATCGTTGCTCCTTATTGCGAAAAATATAAAATTACAGTAGCGATTGAACCTTTGAACTATGACGACTGCAACATTCTTAACACTGTAAAAGAATGTGTTCAGATGAGTTCTACTGCTGACTGCGAATACATAAAAGGTCTTGTTGACTTGTTCCATTTCTGCAAAATGAACGAGGGCATTCATCTTTTAAATGACCTTAAAGGATGTATTTATCATGCACATATCGCAGAACCTGTAAAGAGAATTTATCCGATGGACAAAAATGCTTATGACTATAAGAAATTTATTGATATTCTTGAAGAAATAGGATGCGAAAGATGTTCTATTGAAGCAGACACATTTGAATTTGAAAAAGAAGGCAAGCTTGCAATTGATATGTTGAGAAGTTTATAATTTTATATCAAATAAAATTCTTGAATTTTTTAAAATCTGACACAAAAAATAAAACCGATACACTCGTCGGAAGTGTATCGGTAATTTTTTATCTGATTCTGAATTTACGCAGATGTTGTTTCTGCTTTTCAGATATTCTGAAGCTGTCGATTGCTTTCTGAATTGTCATATTCTGAGTTTCTTTGTCAAGTTGCATTGACTCAATATATTTCAAAGAGCTTTCATATTGCTTTGCAAGAGCAGTTGCAAAATACCACGCAATCATCATTTTGATATAATATTCGTCTGACTTGATGTTAAAGACAATCTGAAGATATTCTTCCTTGAAATTATCCTCCAGAAAATATTTCATCAACATTCTGATTGCAAAACGAACAGTGAAAGTATGCTCACTCTTTAACCACAAATTGATTTGTTCAAGCAGCTTGTCAGGATACTTTTTCAGAGCATCTGAATTCAGACAATCGCAGGTGGACCAATTGTCAACAAAGGGAAGAAACAAATTTATCTGCCTTATACATTCGTCATAATCTTTTATATGAGAAATTATGTATGAGTGAAGGTTGTTTTCTTCAAAATATTTGTGGGGAAGTGAAACTAAAAATTCAGAATAATTGTTGCTTTTATACATTCCTTTTGCAATTTCCCGAAGGACAGGACTTCTGACACCAATCACAGTATCTTTGTTGATGTTGGGGATAAGTTTGCTGTTGAATTCCCTGTATCTGAGATCTCTGTTTTCGAAAAGAATTTTGTTGTATTCCACGATAATCACCTGAATTTATTATATAATAAGCGTTGAAAAAAGTAAACAATTGTGCTACAATGATAAAAATTTATTTAAAGGGAAATTGTTATGAAAAATTTTAAGGGAGCAATATTTGATCTGGACGGAACACTTCTTGATTCTATGAATTTGTGGTGTGAAGTTGATGAAGCTTTTTTTTCTTCAAGAAATCTTGTAATGCCTGAAAATTATGCAAACACAATTGCTCCGATGGGGTTTTATAACGCTGCTGTATACTCTAAAACTGAATTTGATTTATCTGATAGCGTTGAAGATATTATTGAGGAATGGAATAGTCTGGCATATAAAAAATATGAAAATGATATTCAACTCAAAAAAGGTGCAAAGGAATATTTGTTTCATTTAAAGGAAAACGGAATAAAACTTGCGATTGCAACAGCCAATGATAAGAGGTTATTTTTGTCGTGCCTGAAAAGACATGGGATTCTTGATTTGTTTGACAATATAACTACTCTCAGTGAAGTGAACAGAGGAAAGGGATTTCCTGATATATACGAAAAAGCTGCAGAAAAAATGGGACTTGAAAATAATGAATGTATTGTTTTTGAAGATATTTATGCAGGTATCAAAGGTGCAAAAGACGGTAACTTCAAAGCTGTTTGCATTAAAGATGAAACAGCACTCGGAGATATAACGAAAATCAAATCAATATGTGACAAATACATAGAAAGTTTTTTGGAGATGATGTGAATAGATTATCTCTTTTTGCGAAAAATAGATTATGGGATTATAAAATCCTTATTTTTATTTGATGAAAAGAGGTAAAATCATGGACAACAAAAACAACAACAAGTTTGAAAACGAAAATAAACAGCAGAATAAACAGCAGAACAATAAAAACCAAAACAATAAAAACGAAAACAAAAACGACAATAAAAACAACATCTGATTAACGTAATGAAAGAGTGCCTTGTTGAATCAAAACGAGGCACTTTTTTGATTTTTTTTATCAATTTATTTTAATTGTTAAAAAAATATTAAAAATGTTAATAAATCATTATAATTTTTAATTGACATATTTATCATTTTTATATATAATTAGTATTGTGTGGAGTATTGTTTTTATCACCACAATATTATCAAAGGAGTTTTAAAAATGGAAAATATGTTAAAATTAAAACCATCAGAACAGAAACCTTGGCTTAAATTCTTCACAGAAGAAGCAATCAATGCAGAGACCCCAAAAGATACAATTTATAATGTTATCAAAGAAAGAAATAAAAACTTCCTCGGTGACTATGCTTTGAATTATTTTGGAAACAGAATTACATACGGAAAAATGTTTAAAGAAATTGATAAAGCTGCTGCAGCATTCCAGAATTTAGGAATCAAAAAAGGCGACGTTGTAGTTTGCAGTACAGTTACAATTCCTGAAGCTGTTTATTCACTTTATGCTTTGAACAAAATCGGTGCAACATTGTATGTTTTGGACCCTCGTATGAAGAGTGAAACGGTTAAAAAAGCTCTTGATGATTCAAAGGCAGATGTTCTCATTTTCCTTGATCTTGCATATCCACTCATCAAACCTGTCATTGCTGAAACTAATCTCAAGAAAGTAATCACAATTTCAGTTCAGACATCTATGCCTATGTTGACAAGACTTGGCGCAAAAGTTAAGATGCCTTCACCGAAAATTGACTATAATGACAAAATCTGCACTTGGGAAGATTTTGTCAAAAATGCAGACACTTCAAAAATTAAAGAAGCAAAATATGGCGACAACGATGTTGCTGCTATCAGTCTCACAGGCGGAACAACAGGTGTCCCGAAGGGCGTTATGTTAACAAACGACGGCTTTAATGCAATCTATCATGATTTTAAATATTGTGGCGTTGATTACACAAGAGACCATCGCTTCCTCAACATCATTCCTATTTTCGCATCTTACGGAATTGCTGCATCAATTCATATGCCACTTGGATTGGGACTTGAAGTTGTTGTAATCCCGAAATTTGATGTGGAAAAAATCGGTCAATATATCAAGAAATACCGTCCTGAGCATACATTGATGGCTCCTGCTCACTATGAAAAATTGGCAAACAGTAAAGAAATTTCCAAAGACTTTGACCTCAGTTTCTTCAGAACGGCAGGAAGCGGTGGCGATACAATGAACGAAGGTCTTGAACAAAAGCTCAACAACTTCCTCAAATCAAGAGGTTGCAAATATCCGCTTTCACAGGGATACGGAATGAGCGAAGTAAGTTCAGCTGCTTCTTGTTGCTGTAACGGCAACTTCAAAAGTATGAGCGTTGGATATCCGCTTTTGACAACAACTATTGCTATTTTTGAACCTGAAACAACAAACGAACTTTCTTATAATCAGCAAGGTGAAATTTGTATAACAGGTCCTTCACTTATGGCAGGATACTTCAAAAACCAGGAAGAAACTGACAATGTTATGAAAGTACATCCGGACGGAAAAGTCTGGGTACATAGCGGTGACTTGGGATATATTGACGAAGACGGATTTATTTTCATCAAGGGCAGAATCAAGAGAATGATTACCAAGTTTGACGGACACAAAGTTTTCCCGCCACAGATTGAAAATGTTCTGGGTAAAAACGAAAACGTATTCAGCTGTGCTGTTGTAGGAGTTAAAGACAGACAACATACTCAAGGTCAGGCTGTTTTGGCAGTTGTTCAGCTCAAAGAAGGCTCAGACAAAGAAGCTGTCAGACAGGAATTGATTGAAACTTTACACAGAGACGTTGAAGAACGCGGTGTTCCGTTTGATGTTTGGGTTATTGACAAAATGCCGAGAACAGGTATGGATAAAATAGCTTATGGTACTCTTTCAGAAAATTATGACAAAATGATGGATGAAAAAGAAGCAACAGCTGTTGTGAAATAAGAAATTTTTGTTGTAATTGTTTTTTCGTAGATTATGAGGTGAAGATTTTGAGGAAAATAAATCGTAGAGTAGTCAGTGCTTTTCTTACTATTGCGATTGTTATGAGTATGTTTTCATATACTCTTTCAGCAGGTGCAACATCAGTAGCAGGTAAATATAAAGTTTACACTTCCCTTGGTGACAGTAATGCTGCCGGTTATGCTACAACAGGTTATATTGACAACAGATTACCTGCTCCTGAAGCATATAAAACAAAAGTAGCAAATGCACTCCAGGCAGAGCTCAGAGATTTTGGCACAGGTGGATACAGAACAAACGAAATCAGATATATGATTGATCCTGATTATGCAATGGACTGGTCTTATGCTGAAATTTGCCAGGGTCAAGTTCACAAAAGTCAACTTGATGAATATAAAGATGATTACATAAAAGCAGTTGAGGATGCAGACATTCTTACAATTCTGATTGGTTCAAATGATTTCTTTGGTGATACTTTCGGAACAGCTTTTGCTCAGCTTTATATGCCTGTTGAAAAACTTGAAGAAATCAAGGCAAAAGTTGATGGTGAAACTGATTTCGGAGCAAAGGTTCTTACAGTTATTGATGAACTTGATTCAATCGTTAAAGTCATTAATTTTGTTACAACTTTACTTTCACTTCTTTCAGATAAAGTTGATGAATTCCAGGAAAACTGGGATGCAATAATTGAAAGAATATATGAAATGAATCCTGATGTTCAGATTGTTGCAATAAGTCCTATTAACTCATTCAACAATACAAAACTCAGTGAAGACAGCACTGTTGATTTTGTAGCATTTTTCTTTGATATGATTTTAGCAAGATTCCAGAATTATATCAGATTCCTTTCTCCATATGCAAAAACATATTATTATTGTGATATTACTGATATGAAGCTTGGAGAATTAGCTTTTACTGACCCTGATATAATGAGCAAATATCTTCCATTAGTACATCATACTGATGAAGGTCATACAGAAATTGCAAACAGAGTTGTTGAACTTCTTGAAACAGAAGGTAAAAGTCAGAGTAAAAAAATCTCTCCTGCTGCAATGCTTGCATTGGCATGGGAAGCTATTGATTGATTTAAAAGGGGATTAATATGAAAAAGATAATTGCATTTATTTGTGCTGTTGTAATGATTTTTTCATTTGCATCTTGTTCAAACAGCAAAGAATTTGAAGAAGTTTTGAGTAAAGTTGATGCCATAGAAAAAAATCTTCAAAGCATTTCTGAATTGATTGAAAATAATGCGGGTAATAACTCTGTGAATGTGGACAATTCACAAGGCGAAAGTGATTTGGTTGATGAAACTGAACCAAGTGAAGATAATTCAGAAGTTGATAACGCAGAGACAGAAAATAACTCAGAAGGATCTTCAACATCAGATAAAACATCTACATCTAAAACAACTACAAAAGCTCCAACATCAAACTCAAAAAGTGATATAGTTGCAAAATATATTTCAGCAGCAAAAGCTACTGATAAAAGTGTTAAAGTAACAACAGCAAAAACACTGTCAAAGATTGATGGCGGTGATGGTTTGGTAGGTGCATTTGTTTCAGCAATCGAACCCGTAGCAAAGGATGCTCTTGCTAAAAATTCCGGTGTTGAAACAGGTGTAAGAGGTTATCCTGATTTGATTAAAGTTTCAGACATTAAAAGTGCAACAATTAAAAATGATGGAACATACACAACTATCAAACTTGTAATTAATGACTATACTGCAAAAGCAACGGGTAGAAAAAACGAGGGTAGCGTAGGCCGTGTCGTCGGCGTTCTTGACACTCTCAATGAAGCTATCGATCAGATAGGACTCACTGCTGAAGACGCAAGCAATGTAAGACTTATTTATAACAATGCTTATGTTCAAGCTAAAATTAACAATAAGACAAATAAAATAGTCAGTGCAACTTGGGAATATGATGTTAATGTTGATATTCCAAACAATAAAATTAAATTCAGCGTTTTCTCCATTACTCTCAAAAATGCGTCAGTTGTAATTCATTTCAAAGCAACACTTTGATACAAATTAAATTGCTAAAAAGAACAAACAAAAAAGCTCAGAGAAATTTCTCTGAGCTTTTAATTTTATCCGATACACTTAATTAAGTCATCAACTGTTTTCAGTGATAAAACTTTTCTTTCGGAAATAGTCACACCGAACTTGCTTTCAATTTCGGTTGCAACACTTATCAGATCAAGTGAACTGAGGCCGATATCTGAACGGAGATTTGATTCGCTTCTGATTTCATTTTCATCGACTTCTACAAATTCAGAAATAATACTTTTAATGTCGTTAATCATCGTTAAACTCCTTTAAAGTCTGTCA
>JAFOEP010000013.1 GCA_017380115.1 Clostridia bacterium
ATTGCTTATGCTTTGGCGGTTGCAAGAATTTTCGGTGTTAGCGATGATGCAGTGAGGAATGCAATTAAGTCCTTTGGCGGAATTGAACACAGAATGGAATATGTTGGTGTTATAAACGGCATCAACTGGTATAACGATAGCATCGCAACAATTCCTACTGCGGTTATGGGTGCGGTAAAGGCACTCGGAAATGTTGACACTCTTCTTTTTGGCGGACTTGACAGAGGTATTGATTATACCGATTTCATAGAATTTTTGGCTGAGTGCAATATTAAAAATCTTGTTGGTCTTCCAGAAACGGGGCACAACATAATAAATGCCCTTAAAGAAAAAGGCGTTAGTAAAAATATGGTTTGTGCCGAAAATATGGAAAGTGCAGTTAAAATATGTGCCGAAATAACTGAAGCAGGTAAAAGCTGTCTCTTTTCACCTGCGGCAGCAAGTTACAACTACTATAAAAACTTTGAAGAAAAAGGTAAGCATTTTAAATCCGAAATCCATAATTTGACAAAATGAAAATTTAGGAATATACTATATATTTATAAAACTCAAAAAGGAGATAATAAAATGAAAAAGATTATTTCTGTTGTTCTTGCAGTTACAATGCTTTTCACTTTTGTGACAACCGGCTTTGCAGGTCACAAAGAAAATGCAAAACTTCAGTTCAATTCAAACGGCAAGTTTAAAATTCTTTGCCTTGCAGACGTTCAGGATGATTATCCCATGGAGCCTGCAATTCTTCAGTTTATCAAAGAAGCTCTTGATTTTGCTAATCCGGATCTTGTAGTTTTTGTTGGTGACAATGTTGTTGGCGAGGATATCAGAGCAATTGATGAAATGATTGCTCCTCTTGATGAGAGAGATATTCCCTTTACCTTTGTTTTCGGTAACCACGATGATGAAGGTGGTATGGTTAAGGAAGACCAGCTTGCAGCCTACCAGAAATATGATGAATGTATGGCTTTTGATGCAGACCCCGAGCTTCATGGTTGTGCAACACACAATGTGCCGATTCTTTCAAGCGATGGAAGCAAGGTTGCATTTAACGTTTGGTGCTTTGACAGTGGCGGAAGCATTCATGATGAAAATGGTACATGGCTTGGTTATGACCATGTTCACGCTGACCAGATTGAATGGTATAACACAACTCGTGAAGAATTAAAAGCCGAAAATGGTGGCGAGGTTGTTCCTGCTATGGCATTCCAGCATATTATTCCTCAGGAACCCTGCGAAATGATTTACTATGAGGGTGCTATTGCTCTCGGTGAAGCAACTATCAATTTCTCCGATGGCACAACCTATATGCCCATTCCCGATATTACAAAATATGACGGCGTTATTTTTGAGAAGAGCTGTCCCAGCTATGGTAACGATGGTCAGTGGGATGCAATGGTAGAAGGCGGAGATGTTCTTGGTCTTGTTGTTGGTCACGACCATGTAAACAACTTTGTTGCTCATTGTGGCACTATGGACCTTATTCAGACTCCCGGTTGCACATACAATTCCTATTATAACAATATGTTCCAGGGTGCGAGAGTTATTGAGCTTAACGAGGCTGACCTCACAACTTATGAAACATATAACCTTACTTCAAATGAACTTGCACAGAGAGATGGTTCTCAGCTTGGCGATATGGGTGGAAGAAATAACTATGATTTCTTCTTTACAATTGAAAAGCTTTTCTCTGTAATTTATAATTTCTTTGTTGATTTCTTCAAAGCTTTATAATTAAAAACAAACGGTTCGGATTTTGAACAAGTCCAGTAAAAACGGACAATAGAAAAAAACGACCTCCTATGGTAGAATAAAACTACCATAGGAGGAGTTTTTATGCCTAGAAATTATCTACATATAAAGGATTATGAAAAAGAAATACTCAAATTAAGAGAAGAAGGAAAAAGCAAAAGAGAAATATGTGAAATATATGGTTTCACAATAAAACAACTGACAGATTTTATCACACGATATAACAGAAACCAAAGACTGGTATCAGCGGGAATTGCTTTGAAGAAAAAAGGCAGACCTTGTAAAAAAGATGGAGAATTGCCACCCTCAATACAAAAATTAGATAAACTCACACAAATGAGATATGTAATAGCAAGCAAAGACAGACAAATAAAAAGATTGGAAATGGAGAATGAACTGATGCGGGATTTTCTATCGCTTACAGAAAGGAAGTGAGAACAAGCGTAAAGTTTATGGTTATCTATCGCCAGAAGGATAAGTATTCAATAAGCGAAATGTGCCGATTCTTTGATGTATCAAGAAGTGGTTACTATGATTATGTTAAAAGAATGGATATACCAGCAAAGGATTTACCTTTAGCCGAAAAGATAAAAGAATGTCAGGAAAAGCATGGTAAAACTTACGGTTATCGTAGAGTACATATATGGCTTGAAAGACAAGGCATACGCCATAATCCAAAGACAATATTAAGAGTAATGCAGAAATACAATCTGTTATCAGAAGTTAGAAGAAAGAAGTATCATAATTATGGTGGGTATATTCATCGTTATGATAACTTATTGAATAGAGATTTTAATGCAGATAGACCTAATCAAAAGTGGGTAACAGATATATCATACATAAAGACTGGGCAAGGAACATTGTATCTTTCAGTAATCAGAGATTTGTATGACAACAGTATAGTGGCATACAAGACCGGAACAGAGCAGAACATAAACCTTGTATTAAGTACCATTAGAGCTGCCAAAAGAAAAGAAAAAATCACTGCAGAGGTGCAACTCCACAGTGACCAAGGCTTTCAATACACTTCCAACCAGTATTTCAAGCTAACAAAATCTTACAACATTACGCCATCAATGTCAAGAAAGGGAAATCCTTATGACAATGCTATGGCTGAAAATTTCTTTTCAATACTGAAAACAGAATGTATTTATCGGACAAAGTTGCGAACCTATGAGGAGGCTCGCCTCCTCATAGGTCAATATATCCACTTTTACAATCACGAAAGAATCCAACTTAAAACAAAACTGACTCCGTTAGAAAAACGAAATCAGTTTGTTGCCTAATTTTTAATTTTATCTACCATTATGGTCGTTTTTGTGCTGTCCGCACAATTTGGGGCAGTTCACAAGCCACTGCCCGTTTTTTTATGTCTTTGTTTTTAATTTGCGCCGATGACGCTATCCATTGTCACAAAGCTATTGTTTATTTTGTTCATATTTTTTACGTCGTGCTCCAGAAAAAGCAAACGCTCAATTGCAGAATTATGTTTGTCAACCTTTTCTTCAAGTTGTTCAATGCGATAAACAGTCAGTCTGCTTGAACAAATCGCTCCTATAACAGAGCCGAAGCAAGTGCCGACAAGTGCCAGAACAGCAACAAGTATTTCTGTATTAATTGTGCTCATATTTTCTGACAGTAATCAAGACAAATCCATCCCGAAGGCGTTTTGCCCCAATTATCTTTTATCTGCGTAACGGTGCAAATCATTGATTTGACATATCCGTTAACTTTATATCCTGCAATTTTTAAAATTTGTTTTTGTGCGTCTGACGTCAACTGAGAAAACTTTTTACAGCTGAAGCTTCTTGAAGCTCCTGTTCTTATGTTCAGCACATCTGCTTTCACAGAATAGTTTCCCGTTTTATATTTGCTTTGCAAAAACGTATCTGTCGGTGTGCAGGATTGATTGTACCAATAGAACTTTGTTGGTCTTGTGTCTATATGCACAAACAAATCATCGTTGTAACATCCTATTCCTTTAACGTTTATGCTTTGAGCGAATCTTGCAACCTCTATCGGTTTTTTCCCTTTGACAACTATGTCTGCTGCTTGTCCTTTTGTGTGATAAGAATTTGATGCTCCGCCAATTTTCGAGTTGTAAACAGGATTTCTGTATGCCGATGTTATCAACACACTATTACCTGCCCAATCTCTTATTTTCTGAAGAAATGAAACAAGTTTATTGTCTATTAATATTTCATCGCTTCCGTCTTTACAAGCAAACTCTGAAACAGAAAAATTTTTTGAGAGTTTTTTTGCCGAGTCCTTTTTCTTTGAATATTTTTTAACTGACACTTTTGTTCACCTCCACAGATTTCATTTTTTCATAAGCTTCTTCTATCAAGGCCGACAATTCTGTGTCATTAAAATCAACGTTGTATTTCTGAGTAATTGTTTTAAGCTGAGATAACACATTATCCTTTTTTTCTTCCCCCGTTGCAGTGACGGGAAGAATGTTTCTCGCGTTTACAACAAATCTGTATGCCCAATCTGCTATCATTACAACCTTATCATTTTTTATTAAATTTGATTTAGGGAAAATTTTAAATAAAACCATTCCGACAATTAACACTACAACTTCTATTATAATCATTATTGTTTGAAATTTCATTCTTCAACTTCCTCCTCTTCGTCGTCCTTTATTTCGTCTGCTTCATAAATTTTCGACAAATCATAATCAACGGGAACGTTTGCAATTTTTACGTTTTTAAAATCATCTGAATATAATACTTTTCCTTCGTCTGCCTGAATTATTATACAATTTTCTTTTGTTGTTTTAAGCATAAACCACACTCCAATTTCTTGTTCCGTCTGTATGTGTCAGAAGACCGTCTTCAATCAACTTGTCAACTATTGTCCGTAAAGATGCTGCAAAAGTAAATGTACTTGAGCAATATTTGTCACACGCATTAAACATATCGGCTATTTCTTCTGATGTCAGAGTTGTAAGATGTCTCATATCAATACTGCATTTCCAGCCTTCTTCCAAAATCGGTACAACCCATTTTGCATTATAAAAAATAGCATTTGTGTTGTCTGATATTGTGTCTATCGACAAAGGCAGATATATTCTGCATTTCTTTTGTTCAGTTCCTGTTTCATAGTTCAGTCTGTAAAAAATTCTTGAAGGCAATCTCAGATATCCGTTAGGGATTGTTATAGACCTTACATTCTCCATATATGAAAACATATATGCTTTTATAGTTGTCGCAGATTGAACCGGTGGAACAACTATGTCACGTACAGAATCATAGTTCAGCATATCCTTTGCATAAGTAGTAAACAATTTTACCTTTTCAAAAGCCGCTTCATAATCGTAATATTCGTCTTTATCTTTCTGCAAACCTACCTGGTCATAAATAAAATATGAATAAGCTTTACCCAACTCAAAAATCTCCGGAAACATTGTGTTTAAATTTCCCGCTTTTGTTTTGTCTCCCATAACATAATCCTTGACATAGCTATCTCGCCAATAATATGTTTTTAACTGATCGACCATACTTTTCAGATTTTTAAGATAAAAATCTATATTTCCATAATTTAAACTATCAACTGCCAACAATACCACCTACCTGATTAACTAACTGAGTTTCTATCGTTGTCAAATAAGACTGAAAACTGTCACGCAATGTCTGAATATCCTGTGTGTTTTCAGAAACGCTCGTTGACAAAGTTTCTAAATTACTTTGCAACGCATATTTTTCCTGAAGCTTTTCGGGAGTAACCGACGAATTTGCAAGCTTTGCAGTAGTAACCGCCAGGTCTTTGATTTTTGCCGTTGTTATGTTTGCGTCCGCAATTTTTGCAGTTAACACAACACCATTTGCAATTTTTGATGCCGTTACGCTTCCTGCTGCCAATTCATTGTCAGTTATTGTTTCAGTTGCAATCTTCTTTGTCGTGACACTACGGTTTGTTATTTTATCCGTTGTTATTGCATTATCTGCCATTTTCACCGTTGTCACAGCACCGTCAACAATTTTTGGAGTTGTCACAGCACCTGTTGACAATTTGTCGGGTGTAACCGAATAATAATTAATATGGTTTGTTCTGACGGCAAGGTCAGCAATTTTACTGTTTGTTATTGCTGAATCGGCTATATTTGATGTACCTGCAACAAAAGAAGCAAGCTCCTCGCTGATTTTTTCTTTAATCTTTTCACTAAGCTTTAAATCGGCATTTTCTGTTTCAGGGAAAATTTTATCTCCTACAATTGATTCTGAAAATGTTAATTCCATTAATCCTGATTTGTATATTGCACAAATATCATCATTTTCATCTGTTTCATATCCGTCAACCTGAATTTTAACTTTTGGTGAAACTGAAACATAATCGTAAATAGGACAATAAATTTTACCGTCACTGTAATATATTTCGCTTGTCTGTCCTTGCTTATATATATTGTCAGAAACAATTTTTTTGCCGAATCCTTTTGGCTCAAAACTTACAGTAAAATAAGTAATAATATCTGATTGAAAAAGTGAATTAACGGTAATCACAAGTTGCCGTGCCTTGACTTCCTCTATGTATCCCCCGTTTGCATCATCGCAACTTAACTTACCGTCATCTGTCATTGTTATTAAAATGTTCTCCATTTATAACTCCTTAAATTTCGTTATAATAATTAACCAGAAGATTTCCTGCGTATCGCAGTTCACTTCTCTGCTCATAATATAACCTCAACATTCTTCGAAGCCTGATTATTTCATCAGCTCTGAAAGCCTGAATTGCTTCTCTGAGTTTTGTGTTATAATTTTTTATTTTTCTATCAACCTCTTCTGCCTCAAAAAGATATTCATAACCTATCTGAGAAAGAGTCATTTCTTTTGTCATATCATTTCCCCCTTAAGTAAGTAATCTGCTGAAGTTTTAAAGAAGTATGATAATTTGATTATTTCATCTGCATCCGGAAGACGAGCACCTTCAAAAATATCGTCAACTGACTTTCTGCTCATTCCAAGGTTTTTATATAGAATACAAAAGTCAATGCAATCCTTTGCCATCAATTTTCGGAGGCGATGCACAATTGATTTGCACGGAGATATCAGAGTCTTTGCCGTTGCGAGTATTTTTCGGTATTCTATCGGTGTCAGTGATATGTTTTCATATTTCTCCTGGTAGCAAACTACGTATTTTAAATAATCGCTCATTTTCTTTTCTGCTCTTTCTCTGATTCTATATATCTGCGTGAGAGATGTATCCAATTCCTCCGCCACTATTCTTGCAGGTTTGTTCTCTGAGACCATTTCAAGCAATACTTTTCTTTCAATGTCGCTCAATTCATTTTTTAACACGTCTTTTACTACGTTTACCATATCTGACCTTCTTTTTCTTGATATATAACCTCTTAAACTCTCGCCGGAGGCTTCGTCAAAAAACTCGTCATTTCTTCCGATGATGTCCATTTCCATGGGTGTTATATTCATTTTTTCACCTTCCTTCTTTTGTATACGAACATTTGTTCGCTACTATTTAAATTATAAAAACGAATTTTGTAAAAATCAATAGCCTGTCCCGATGGTGTGACATTTTCCGTACTTTGCTCTTGTTATGACTTGACAAGCTTTTTGCTAAAAAAAGATGAAGAAAAACACAAATAGTCGAATATAATATTAAAGTGTCGGATAACACTGACACCACATAAGGATTTCTATTTTGTTTCTGACTTTGCGTCATCATTTAACTTGAAATAATTTTGTCTTTGTGATAAAATTATATAACATTTATCGAAAGGATAAGGTGAATAATAGAAATGGCGTTAACGGAATTATTATTACTTGCCATTGGTCTGTCAATGGATGCTTTTGCCGTTTCAATCTGCAAGGGTCTTGCAATTAAAAAAATTAGAATCAAGGATTGTTGCATTGTTGGTTTGTGGTTTGGCTCTTTCCAGGCATTGATGCCAACAATAGGTTATTTCCTTGGCTCTAAATTTTCTAAATATATAAACGAATACGACCATTGGATTGCGTTGGTTTTGCTTTCAATTATTGGAATCAATATGCTCAGAGAAGCTTTTTCAAAAAATGAAGATGAAGTTACAGACAACTCTTTGTCTTTTAAAACTATGTTCGTAATGGCAATCGCAACAAGCATTGACGCTTTGGCCGTTGGCGTTGCTCCACTCTCTTTTGAGCCTTTGAATAAACTTGCTTTTTCTGTTGCGAGTATAGGAATTATTACTTTTTTAATGTCTGCAGCAGGTGTGAAAATCGGCAACAGGTTTGGTTGCAAATACAAATCAAAAGCTGAAATCACCGGAGGAGTTATTCTTATTCTTCTTGGAATTAAAATACTTCTTGAACACCTCGGAGTTTTATAAAAAAATCTGCCCGTAGCATAACCGGATCATGCAACAGATTCCGATTCTGGAGATTGGAGGTTCAAATCCTCTCGGGCAGGCCAGATAATGAGATGATTCTACTTTAAGTACGATCATCTCATTTTTTATAGGGCAATTTCAGCCACACACCAATCCAACACTTTTTTAAAAAAATTTTATTTTCCTACACAAAATTTTTTTAAAAGTGTAGTGACATTATATAAACAATATATTATAATTTAAATATAAGATATAAGATGTATGTAAATCGTCTGTTTTTAATCTAATATAAGCATTATTTACATAAAATAAGGAGGTAAAACTTTATGGACACAATTAACACTTACAAATGCCCTTGTTGTGGCGCGCCGCTTGTTTTCAGCGGTACAGAGCTTCATTGTGACTCCTGTGATAACACATTCCCGGTAGAAACAATGCAGCAAATGTCAGAAGGTATGGATCAGGCAAGCAGAGAGTCTAAGTACGATTGGGAAAATTATCAGCCCAGAAGTTATGAGAACTCAAACGAAATTAACCTTGCAAACTATTCTTGCCCATCCTGCGGTGCAGAAATCACAGGTGACGACACCCTGGGTTCAACGGTTTGTCCTTATTGCGGACAGTCAACCATCGTCAAAGGACAGTTTGAAGGAACTTTAAAACCTGACTACATAATCCCCTTTAAAGTTGACAAGAAAACAGCCATGGCAGCTTTTGAAGCAGATTTCAAAAACGCACCATTCCTGCCCGATGAATTTAAGAGTAAAAAGAAAATTGAAGAAATGGCAGGGGTTTATGTTCCGTTCTGGATGTTCGACTGTGACTGCGATGCTTATATTACATACAACGCAGAAAAGGTTACCCATTGGAGCGATTCAAACTACAACTACACAAAAACAGATTATTTCAAGCTCTTAAGAGCAGGAACTGTCGGCTTTTCAAACATTCCGGTTGACGGATCACAAAAAGCAGATGACGCTTATATGGAAGCTGTTGAACCGTATAATTACGAAGATGCAGTTGACTTTAACAGTGCTTATCTTTCGGGATATCTGGCAGACAAATATGATGTATCCGCAGAGGAAAGCATTGAAAGAGCAAATGAACGAGTTAAAAACTCAACCATTTCCGTTTTCAATGACACAACAGATATGTTCCAGATGGTTACCCCGGAACAGTCAAGTGTAAGCTTTTCTAACGGTAAAATAAGATACTCACTCCTTCCTGTATGGATGCTCAATATCAAGTATCTTGACAAAATGTATCAGTTTGCAATCAACGGTCAGACCGGAAAAGTAGTCGGCAATTATCCGGTTGATGAAGGTAAAAAGAAAAAGTTTTTCTGGAAGGTTGCAGGTATTGCATACGCAGCGGCAGCTGTTGTTGCATACTTCTTGCTTCATTAAGGAGGGGTGAAGATATGAAAAAAATAGTTTCATTATTATTTGTATGCTTTTTGTTCTTTACACTGACTGTACCGTGCTTTGCAGCAGAATTTGAAAATCCACCTATTCTTGATGTGGCAGAATATCTGAGCGAAAGTCAGTTTGAAGAATTGTCCGAAAAACTTGAAGGAATCCGTCAGAAATATAACTTTGAGGTTGCAATCGTAACTGAAGCTGAAATGTCAGGCAATGATGCAATGTCCTCAGCAGATGATATATACGATTACCTCGGTTACGGCGCAGGTGAAAACGATGACGGTATTATGCTTTATATCTGTTCAGGTACGAGAGAATACTGGATTACCACTCATGCAGATGGTCTTAAAGTATTCAACGAAAGAGGCATCGAATACTTAAAGAAGAATATCGAGACTCACTTGGCAAACGACGATTATTATCTTGCAATGGATACTTTTGCTGACCTTGCAGATGAGCTTTTGGAAATGGCTGCAAACGGCGAACCATACAACAAGAAGCAGATCAGCATGACATATATTCTGATAGTTTTAGGCGGAGCTCTTCTGATACCATTCATAATTGCAAAGATAATGACAAATTCAAAACTTGCTAAAATGAAGACCGCAGTAGAAAATGACTATGCAGCTAACTACATCAAACCGGGTAGCAAACAGCTTGACTTTTCAAGAGATATTTTCCTGTATAGTAACATAACAAAAACAGAAAGACCGAAAAACGAATCAGGCAGCCATACCTCATCATCAGGCAGAACCCACGGCGGTGGCGGCGGAAGCTTTTGATTTTAAAAAATATAATTATACATTTTTCTAAAATAATATAAACTTTTCGGAAAAGACAAAATTAAAGGTGATAAGTATATTTATAATGAATGTCATTGAGACACTTCTCGATATATTAGTTCAGGCAGATGAAAACATCTGAAACATTACAAATTCAGATAAAATATTGAAACAGTAGCTTTATAATAGAAAGGAGATTTATTATGGGATTATTAAAAGCAGGTATAGGCGCACTTGGTGGCGTATTAGCCGATTCATGGCGTGACTATTTCTACTGCGAAAGCATGGACGCAGACACTCTTGTTGTGAAGGGTGAAAAAAGAACAGGAGAACGTTCCTCCAACAAAAAAGGAACAGATAATATTATTTCAAACGGTTCTATTATCAATGTTAATGACGGCCAGTGTATGATTATTGTTGAAAGCGGTAAGGTTGTTGACATTTGTGCTGATCCTGGCGAGTTTGTTTATGACACAGGCACAGAACCAAGCCTTTTCTATGGCAGTCTTGGCGAGAATATCAAAAGGAGTTTTGCTGAGGTTGGCAAGCGTTTCACTTTTGGTGGTGAGCCTGCAAAGGATCAGAGAGTTTACTATTTCAACACGAAAGAAATTATGGGAAATAAATATGGCACTCCTTCCCCTATTCCTTTCAGAATTATGGACCAGGCTATCGGATTCCCTCTTGACATTAAAATCCGTTGTCACGGTGAGTATTCCTACAGAATTACAAACCCGATGCTTTTCTACACCAATGTATGCGCTAATGTAGAAGATCATTTCACTCGTGATGAAATTGACGGACAGTTAAAGTCAGAACTCTTAACTGCACTTAACCCTGCAATGTTCAAAATTTCACAGAACAACATTTATTATGCAGCAATCCCTGCATACACAATGCAGCTTGCAGACGAGCTCAATGAACTTCTTTCTTCAAAATGGAGAGACAGACGTGGTATTGAAATTGTAGAATTCGGCGTATCTTCCGTTAATGCAACAGAAGAAGACGAAGCAAGAATTGTTGAATATCAGCGTTCTACTGCTATGGGCAGAGACGACAATATGCTCAGAGGTCATATGGCAGGCGCAACAGCTCAGGCTATGAATACTGCTGCTGCAAATGAAGGCGGAGCTGCAATGGGCTTTATGGGAATGGGCATGGCAGGTAATATGATGGGTAATATGGCAGGCTTTATGGGCAATGGTCAGAACCAGCAGAACACAATGGTAAATCAGCAGGTCGGTGGCTTTGGCGGTCAGGCACCTGCACAAGCTCCGGCTCAAAACGGATGGACTTGTTCTTGTGGCACGCAAAACACAGGTAAGTTCTGTCAGAACTGTGGTGCTCAGCAACCTGCACCTGCACAGGCAGATGGTTGGACTTGTGAATGTGGTGCAACAAATCAGGGTAAATTCTGTCAGAATTGTGGCAAACCAAAGCCGGCAGGCGCGCCTCTTTATAAATGCGACAAATGCGGATGGACTCCTGAGGATCCTCATAACCCTCCGAAGTTCTGTCCTGAATGTGGCGATATATTTGACGAAAACGATATGTAATATTATTTATAATCATTCGGGGTGATTCTCTCACCCCGAAGATTATATAAACCAACAAAGTTTTATTCGTGAAAAAGAAAAGTATTTTTATTGTATTGCAGTTATTATTGCAATAGAGTAATACGCATTAAACAAAAAAATTTCTCTGATTATTGACAAGCGTAAGAAATAGTGATAAAATAACAGTTGCCAAGTGAATAGTGATGCAGGGGTGCTGATGAAAATCGGCTGAGATTAAAGCTTAATTCGCTTTTGACCCTTTAACCTGATCCGGATAATGCCGGCGTAGGAAGTTTTTGTAACGCCTTGCGTCGTCTGTCGCATTGGCGTATTTTTTTTACAAAAGGAGATTACTATGAACAAAAAAACTCAAAAAATTGCAATCAGTGCAATAATGGTAGCTTTGGCAACATTGCTCTCATTCATCACCGTCTACCGTCTTCCGTACGGTGGCTCTATCACACCATTCAGCATGGTTCCGATACTTCTTTGCGGATATTTGTTTTCTGTTAAATGGGGACTGCTGACAGGCGTTGTCTATGGAGTTTTACAGGCACTTCTCGGAACTTTTGTTTCAAGTGCATTTGTTGGTTTGAATATCACCAACGTTATTCTCGTTTGTTTGCTTGACTACATTGTTGCTTTCGGTGTCCTCGGACTTTCAGGCGTCTTCAAAAAAGGAATCAAAAACACTGCTTTTTCTATCGGTTTAGGTGCCTTTATTGCAACATTTTTAAGATTTGTTTCACATTTCGTTTCCGGATATATTGTTTACGGAAGCTATGCAGAATGGTTTTTCACTGAAAACACTTCCTATTTTGGAAATCAGATTCTTGAAACTTTCAGTGGAAAAGGCCTTGCTTTGATTTATTCTCTCATTTACAACGCAAGTTATATGATTCCTGAAATCATTCTTTCAATTATTGGTTGCGTTATTCTCATTAACATACCACCAATTAAAAAATTGGCTACAAATAAATAAACAAAAACATAAAGAAAA
>JAFOEP010000129.1 GCA_017380115.1 Clostridia bacterium
CGTTGAGTTCAGGAATAACAAGTCCGATTGCTTTTGCAGCACCTGTTGAGTTAGGAACGATGTTAACAGCAGCTGCACGAGATCTTCTGAGGTCACCTTTTCTCTGTGGACCGTCAAGAGTCATCTGGTCGCCTGTGTAAGCATGGATTGTAACCATGATACCTGACTGAATTGCTGCATATTTGTTAAGAGCATCTGCCATAGGAGCAAGACAGTTTGTTGTACAAGAAGCAGCTGAAATGATGTTGTCTTCTGCTTTTAATGTGTCGTGGTTTGTGTTGTAAACGATTGTAGGAAGATCGTTTCCTGCAGGAGCAGAAATAACAACTTTACGAGCACCTGCATTGATATGAGCCTGAGCTTTTGCTTTTGAGCAATAGAAGCCTGAGCATTCAAGAACAACGTCTACTCCAAGTTCGCCCCAAGGACATTCATTAGCATCCGGGAAAGCATAGATTTTGATTTCTTTGCCATCAACTGTGATAGAATCATCACTTGCTTCAACTTTGTCTGCTTTTTCATACTTGCCTTGTGATGAGTCATACTTTAACAAGTGAGCAAGCATTTTTGGACTTGTCAAATCGTTGATAGCTACTACTTCATAACCATCTGCACCGAACATCTGACGGAATGCAAGACGACCAATGCGTCCGAAACCGTTAATTGCAACTTTAACTGACATTTTGAATACCTCCAAAATTTTCTAATTTATTTTATGCGAATATATTTTATCTCTTTTTTAAGCAAATAGCAACAGTTTTGTTATATTTTTAACTATTTTTGTAACTATATACAAATTTATTTTTCTTTTACCAAACTCATAGTTAATTTTGATGATACAAAAAGCATACTAAACATATAAAAAACAGGCTGTTATATTCATACATAAATAACAGCCCGTCAGATTATTTAATTACTTTTGAGAAATTGTGATTTCACTGTTTGAAGCGGCTGTAATGATTGCCATATCAAATGAATCAACAAATCCATCTTTGTTCAGATCTGCTGCAAATTCGATTGCTGAATCTGCTTCAAGTTCAGTTTCAAAGTTTGCAACGCTTGCCATAACTGCTGCGTCAAATGAATCAACATATCCGTCGCCTGTGAGGTCACCGAAAATTACGATATAGTATGTTTCAACAGCAACACCTTTTACCATAACTTCAACCTTTGTACCTGTGCCGACGCTTGAATCGTCATCAGTTATCTGAATTGAGCAATGGTCATAGTGGACATAATCCTCAATACTTATTACGCCTTCTTCAAGACCATAAATGAATCCGTTTTCTTTGTCGATTATTGCTTCTGAACCTTCTTTCAATTCAAAAACATAATCTTCTTCAACAAGATTTACTCTTGCTTGTGCAATGTTAAGAACTGCATTGTTGATTTCTTCCTGAGTATTCAGATTACTTGTAGCTTCAACAGCATTTCTGTAAGCTGCCCATGAATCAGGAGTATAATCTCTTTCAACAAGAGTTGTAAGTTCTCTGACTGCCATAGTGAGATATGTATAATCAACACTTTCTTCAAGATTTTCTGCAAAGTTGTTGATTGCTTCTACATATCCGTCAACGATTGCCTGATCATTGATTTTAAGTTCTGTGTTGCAACCGGCAATAAAGCTGCTGCCTTCATTAACAGAAGATTCTGTATAGTTGTTGATTGTTTCTTCGCCTGTTGTTCCGCCGTTAGCATAAGTTACAACTTTAAGTGTTTTAAGCTGTGCTTTTGCATTAAAGTTATTTACAGCGATTTCATACTGTGAATAATCAGCGCCTTTAAGGTCAAGAGCTTCAAATGCCAATGTGATTGCATTTGCTTTTTCATTTATAGCTTCATCATCAAGTATTGTCAATGTTGCATCATCAAACATTACCTGACCTTCTTCGCAAAGAGCTTTCCATGCACTGTATGTATCTTCTGTATAGAATCCTTCTTCATATTCAGGAGTAAGTGCAAGTGCTGTTGCGAGAGCTGTCTTTGTAGCATCTTTAAGCTTCAATGCGTTATATGCGCTTGTTATTTCTGCTGCTTTTGAAGTGATTTTTTCGTTGTCGAGAATTGTCAACTCTGCATCATCATACATTGTCTGACCTTCTTCGCAAAGGTTTTTCCATGCTGAATACAATTCATCTACATAATAGTTTTCATCGTATTCAGGAGCAAGTGCGAGAGCTGTTGCGAGAGCTGTCTTTGTAGCTCCTTTAAGTGTAAGGCCGTTGATTGCATCAACTATTCCCTTAACTAAAACATCAAGGTCTGCCTGTTTTTCAATTGTGTAACCTGTTCTGAGTTTGTTTACAGCATTTCTTACAGTTGCAAAGTTTGTATAGTTTGCAGACTTCAATGTCATAGCATATGCTTTAACTGCATTTGCAGCTGTATAATCTGCACCGATTGCAAGCAACTGAGCATAAGCCTCGTCAATAGCAGTTGCAAAAGCATCTATTTCAGCCTGATGTGAAACATCAAGGCCATAAACTACAGCTTCTTTTGCATTATCAACAGCAGCAATTGCATTTTCAATTGTGTTGATGAATTCTTCTGAATAACATGCTATTGTCTGTCCGTCATAAACGTAGCTGTTTGCTTTGTTTGCATCAAAATATGCTTTGAGTGCTGATGGGTCTGCGTTTGCTTTTGCAGTTTCAACAATTTCATAATTACCATCGCTGTAATCCATTGCATTGATTGCAGTTTCAAGGTTTTCAGCCATAGTGTCAACTGCTGTCTGATAGAAAAGGTTGTAGCTGAATTTAACACCGTCGTATGCTTCCTGGAGCAAGCTGATGGATTCTTCAGTATACATATTTCTGTTTGCAATTATTTCATCAGCCTGTTCAAGCAAGCTGTTTACTTTTGTATAGTCAGCAGAGTTGAGAACAAGGTTAGAATACATTGCTTCAAGGGACTGACGTGCAGAATCTATTTCATACTGAGTTGCAGTTTCATTGTTAAGCACTGAGCAAGCACTTGCAAGAGCTGCCTTGAAATTTGAATAACCTGATTTATAGTACCAGCTCTGAGGGTTTGCTCCTTTGTAAATGTTTGAAACAACAGGTGTTGTAGGATCTGATGTCAACACTGTGTTTATAGTATCTCTCAAAGCGCTCTTATCAACAAGATTCATTTTTACCAATGTCGGAGCATAAGTTTTGTTTACAACATCTATATTTGAACTCGCCGCATAGGATGTGTAGAAATAGTCAACCAAAGTGAATTTATCACCATCATTGAGGTTTGCGACTGAACCTTTGAAATACAAAGTGTTGATGTTTGTCATAATTGATGTTCTCTGTCCGAATGTGCATCCACTTATATATGGAGAAAGAACATTATATGCTGCCTCATCGTGGAATACATCTGATGCAAGTGCATCTACATATCCTGAACGTATAGATGTATAAACATGAGCTGTCTGGTCACTGTTTACACTTGATGAGTCACCTGCTCTACCAAGGTTGACATTGCTCAATCTGAGGTTGAGATCAGAAAGTGAGCTTGTTGTGCTTGTATCAATAAAAACATCTGCAATCGGTTTGACAAGGTTTAATTCAAAAGTCTTGGACTTGTCGCCTGAGTTGTATGAGCCTGTATAAGCATGCATATTGATAGCTGTGTTATATCCTTTTTCTCTGAGAACTCCACTTGAACGATTAGAGATATCATCATATCCATAGTCATAGTCATAAGAATTAAGAGAATATTTTACACCTTTACCAAGAAGACGGGTTGAAACAGAAACAGTTGAATAGCTGTCGTTATATACACCATTCCAATAGTTGCTTGGCAATTTAATGTGGGTATAAATTCTGTTACCACCCTGTGCTATTGATTCTACATAAGAATAGCATCTTGAAGCATAATCTTTTCCGTTGTATTTGTATGTAGCGGTAAATTCAAGGTATGTTCCTGCTGTTGCAGTACCAC
>JAFOEP010000130.1 GCA_017380115.1 Clostridia bacterium
ATCAAGGAAGCGAAGTTTGCAAAGTGCGGCGAGTGTGAGAACAAGAATTGCGCAAGTTGTGAGAAGATTCTTCTCAAGGTTGTAGGCAATGACAACAAAGCAAAGGAACTTGTTCAGAACGCAGAACAGCAAATGGCTCAGCAGGGACTTTCAATGGACATCTATCTTCAATATATGGGCGTTTCAAAAGAACAGTATCTTGAAGATGCAAAAGTTCAGGCTGAAAAGCAGGTAAAAACACGTCTTGCTCTTGAAAAAATAGTTGAACTTGAAAAGATTGAAGTTACTGACGAAGATCTTAACAAGGAATATGAAAAATATGCAGAAATGTATAAAATGGAAGTTGAAGAATTAAAGAAATTTATTCCTCAGGATGGTCTTAAAAGCGACCTTGCAATCGGCAAAGCTGTTGATTTGATAGTAGAAAATGCAGTTGCCGGCAAACCAGCTGCTAAGAAACCTGCTGCAAAGAAAACAACTTCTACAACAGAGAAGAAACCAGCTGCTAAGAAGACAGCTTCTACAACAGAGAAGAAACCTGCTGCTAAGAAGACAGCTTCTGCAACAGAAAAGAAACCAGCTGCTAAGAAGACAGCTTCTGCAACAGAAAAGAAACCAGCTGCTAAGAAGACAACTTCTACAACAACAAAAAAGACACCAACTAAAAAAACTGAGACAGCTGAATAATATTTGAGTGTAAGGTCAAATATTATTTTATAAAAAGCTTTAGAAACGGGGAGGTATCAGAATGAGTTTAGTACCATATGTAGTTGAACAAACAAGCAGAGGAGAGCGTTCATACGATATATTTTCAAGACTTTTGAGCGACAGAATTATTGTATTGTCAGACGAGGTTAACGATGCAACAGCAAGTCTTGTTGTAGCACAGTTACTTTTCCTTGAAGGACAGGATGCAGAAAAAGACATCAGTCTTTATATAAACAGCCCGGGAGGCTCTGTCAGCGCAGGACTTGCAATATATGATACAATGCAGTATATCAAATGCGACGTATCTACAATTTGTATGGGAATGGCAGCAAGTATGGGTGCATTCTTGCTTTCTTCAGGTGCTAAAGGCAAGAGATTTGCTCTTCCTAATTCTGAAATAATGATACACCAGCCTCTTGGTGGTGCAAAAGGTCAGGCAACTGAAATTGAAATAGCTGCCAGACATATTCTCAGAACAAAAGAAAACCTTAATCGTATTCTTTCTGAAAACACAGGCAAACCTATTGAAGAAATTGCCCGTGACACAGACAGAGATAATTTTATGAGCGCACAGGAAGCATTGGAATACGGCCTTATTGATAAAGTTATAACAAAAAGATAATCGGGAGTTTTTTTGATGCAGAATAATGGTGACAATAAAAATTCCGTAAAATGTTCTTTTTGCGGTAAAAAGCAATCGCAGGTTGAAAAGATAATAGCAGGTCAAGGTGTTTTTATCTGTAACGAATGTGTTTTGCTTTGCAGTGAAATTATAGAAGAAGAACTGTATGGCAAAAAAAATACAGATAAAAATGAAAAAACAGATGTTTTTGAAAAACCGTTGCTCAAACCTATGGAAATCAAGCAAAAACTTGACGAATATGTAATCGGTCAGGAAGAAGCTAAGAAAACACTTAGCGTTGCTGTTTATAATCATTATAAAAGAATTTTTTCAAAAACGGCAGAAGAAAACGATGTTGAAATTCAGAAAAGTAATGTTATTATGATGGGCTCAACAGGTGTGGGCAAGACGATGCTTGCTCAGACACTTGCAAAAGTTCTTGATATACCTTTTGCTATCGCTGATGCAACAACATTGACTGAAGCAGGATATGTAGGAGAAGATGTTGAAAATATTCTTCTCAGACTTATTCAGGCGGCAGATTTTGACATCGAAAGAGCCGAAAAAGGAATTATTTATATTGACGAAATTGACAAGATTTCCAGAAAGTCTGAAAACCGTTCGATAACAAGAGATGTTAGCGGTGAAGGCGTTCAACAGGCTTTGCTCAAAATTGTTGAAGGTACGGTTGCAAATGTACCGCCTCAGGGTGGAAGAAAACATCCGAATCAACAGTTTATACAAATCAATACTTCGGACATTCTCTTCATTTGCGGTGGCGCATTTGACGGAATAGAGCCTATAATTGAAAAAAGACTTGGCAGTGGCGGACTTGGTTTTGGAGCAGAAGTCAGAAGCAAAAAAGACCTCAGAAAACAAAACATCAAGTCAAAAGTTATACATCAGGACCTTGTCAAATACGGCTTGATTCCGGAACTTGTAGGAAGATTACCTGTAATTACTGCACTTGATGAACTTGACAGTGAAGCTCTTGTGAGAATTCTTAAAGAACCTAAAAACGCATTGACAAAGCAATATCAGCGTCTTTTTGAAATTGACGGTGCCAAGCTCGAATTTGAAGATGAAGCACTCAAAACTATAACCGAAATGACGCTTGAAAAAGAAACAGGTGCAAGAGGATTGCGTTCTATTATTGAAAACATTCTTCTTCCGATAATGTATAAGGTTCCTTCGGACGAAACAATCAGCAAAGTTATTATAACTGAAAACTGTGTCAGAAACGGTGAAGAACCGAAATATGAATATGTTTCAGATGAAGAAAAAGCAGTTTGAGTCAATGTAATTCTTAATGTAAACTATGCAATAACAAATTAAAATCTCCGATATGCGTCAGCATTATCGGAGATTGTTTTTTATCAACGTTAACGTCAGTAAAATTAAGTGTTTTGTGCTATTTCCTGACGGCAGATTGTTGACTTATTTTTACAAATAATATATAATTTAATAAATATGTTTATATAGGAGGAATATTCTTATGATAAATTTTGAATCTGTATGTGAATTATACGGAAAATACGGTATTGACGCAAAAAAAGCTATTGAAAAACTTAACAATATACCGATTAGTATTCATTGTTGGCAGGGTGACGACGTAAATGGCTTTGAAAATGTTAACGGAGAACTTTCCGGTGGTATTCAGACAACGGGTAATTATCCGGGCAAAGCAAGAAACCCTGAAGAACTTATGGCTGACTTTGACAAAGCTATGAGCCTTATTCCGGGCAAAAAGAGAATCAACCTTCATGCATGTTATGCAATTTTTGAAGATTCTCAGAAAGCTGACAGAGATGCTCTTGAACCAAATCATTTTGCAAAATGGGTTGAATTTGCAAAAGAAAGAGGTCTTGGCATTGACTTTAACCCGACATTTTTCAGCCATCCACTTGCAGCTGACAGTCTGACTTTGAGCAGCCCTGATGAAGAAAAGAGAAATTTCTGGATCAGACACGGTATTGCTTGCAGAAAAATTGCCGCATATTTTGCAAAAGAACTTGGAACACATTGTACCTGCAATGTGTGGATTCCTGACGGATATAAAGATGTACCTGCTGACAGAGTAGGCCCTCGTATGAGACTCAAAGACAGTCTTGATAAAATTTTTGCTGAAAAATACGAAGGTGTAATTGATAGCGTAGAAAGTAAAGTTTTCGGCATCGGATTAGAATCTTATACAGTCGGAAGCAACGAGTTTTATCTTGGATATGCTGCAACTCATAAAGACGTATTTTTCCTTCTTGACAACGGACATTTCCATCCGCTTGAATATGTAAGTGATAAGATTCCGAGTCTTCTTTGCTATTTTGATAAAATCCCGCTTCACGTTACAAGAGGTGTAAGATGGGATAGTGACCACGTTGTCAGCTTAGATGACGAAACAAAAGAAATTGCAAAAGAAATTGTCAGAAACAATGCAGAAGACAAAGTGCTTATCGGTCTTGATTTCTTTGATGCAAGTATCAACAGACTTGCAGCATGGATCATAGGCACAAGAAATATGCAAAAGGCATTGCTTTATGCATTGCTTATGCCAAACGACAGAATGAAAAAACTTCAGGACAACGGTGAATTTACAGAATTGTTTATGTTAAGCGAAGAAGTAAAAACATTACCGTTTGGTCTTGTCTGGGATGAATTCTGCAAAATGAACAATATGCCGTCAGATGAAAAATGGTATGACGAAGTTAAAAAATATGAACAAGAAGTTTTGTCCAAAAGATAAACTACATAACAACGGGGAGTAAAAAATAATGGGTATTTTAGACGTACAGATAATTAAAGATTTTGTAAAAACTTGTAACGATGGTTGGGAACGCAACTGGCACGAAAGAAACGGTGGCAATCTCACATATAGAATGAAAAAAGAAGAAGTTGAAGAATGTAAAGAGTATTTTTCCTATGACAAAGAGTGGGTATCTCTTGGTGTAGTTGCTGAAAATATGGCAGGAGAATATTTCATCTCAACAGGTAGCGGAAAATATTTCAGAAATGTTATTCTTGCTCCTCAGGAAAACATTTGCATTGTTGAAATCAATGACAAAGGTGACAGTTACAGAATTGTATGGGGACTTGAAAAGGGTGGAGTTCCGACATCTGAATTCCCAAGTCATTTTATGAATCATTCTGTCAGAGCAAAAGCAACAAACGGTGAATACAGAGTAATTTATCACGCTCATACTCCAAGCATTATTGCATTATCATATGTTTTACCTCTTGACGATAAAACATTTACAAGAATGCTTTGGCAAAGTGCAACTGAATGTGTAGTTGTTTTCCCTCGTGGTGTAGGCGTTGTTGATTGGATGGTACCCGGAAAATCTGAAATTGCTATGGCAACAAGCGAACTTATGAAAAAATATGATGTTGCAATCTGGGCACATCACGGAATGTTCTGTTCAGGACCTGATTTTGACGCAACATTCGGTTTGATGCATACTATTGAAAATGCAGCAGCTATTTATGTTCGTGTTCTCTCAACAGGAATGCCTGTTCGTCAGACAATAACTGATGATAATATCAGAGCAATTGCAAAAGGTTTTAACTTAAACGTAAATGAAGAGTTTTTAGAAAAATAATTTTTTAAAAAGGACCTTGACTTTTATGAGAAAAAGTAAAATGTGGAAGGAAAAGCAGCGTAGAAAAGCCAAAGAAAAAATGGATAGCAGTGTTCGTGCAGCTATATTGTATGATAAAATATCTGAAAGCAAAGAGAAAAAATCGAATGCTGGCAGAAAACATAAAAGGCTTTCGCGAAAAAAAATAGCAGCAACGCATAGAAAAACAGTGATTCATAAGATTTTTGAATGCGCCCGTCTTGCGTTGATATTTGCTGCAATGATTTTTGTTTTTGTTATAATAGCTATTTTTTATTTTTATAATTTCTCTTTAAAAAATCATGGTGCTTATGTAAGCAATAAACCCCAGACATATACAGAAAAGGCTGAAATACAAACGGGAATTGACCTGTCGGATATTACGGAAGGATTAATTTCATATAAAGATATTTCTATTCCAAATGAAAATCAGCAATTTGCAATTATAGAATCTGAGAAACTTGGAGAAAAAGGAATAGATGTATACTATCAGGGTGATTATTCGTGCCTGAAGCAAGGTGCGGTCACTGAAAATGAAACTCTGGTCGGATATGCTGGTTATACTTTGATTTATGCATACCACTCAACGGTATTTAAAAACATAAAAAGCCTCGAAATCGGTGACAAGATCAACGTGACAACAGAATACGGAAAATATGTTTATAAAATTGAAAAAATTGAAACAACAAAACCGAAATCCGAATTTGTTGTTGAGAAAAATTCGAGCACGTTGATTCTCCAGACTGATTTGAACAAAAGTATTGCTGAAAAGAAATCATCTAAACAAATATATGTTTATTGCACAATTATATCCGGTCCGACTATAATGGGTTGATTATGATTGGAGTTGAATGTTAATGGAAGAAAAAGTCAATGAAACCAAAATAGAAACTCCAGAGGAAAGACATCTAAGGCATAAGATAATTCGAGCAAGGAAACATCGGAAAAGAAGAAAGAAAATCAGAATAGCAACGTTTTGTATGGCATTCGGGATTTTTGTGCAACTGTTTTCTTTGTTCACTTATGTTGGTATTTATGGCAATGAAATTCTGAATCGTTCAATAAACCAAAGCAATTATGCAGAAAATGTTTATAAAGATATTTATGAAAAAATTGAGGCTTTGTCGATAAAAAATAATTTGCCAGTCGATGTTTTTGAAAATGAAATAACACCGGAATCTGTTAATTTATGTCTGAAATATATACAAACAGAAATTTTCAAAGTTTCTTCACCAAAACTTAATACAGAGACTCTTGTGTCAAAAATTCACAAAAATGTAATCAACTATCTTAAATTGAAAAAAGTTGAGATTAATCATGATGTTGAAGAAAGCGTCAGCTTGTACGCACAAGAGTGTGGAAAAATTTTTGAAAATAATATTGTGTTTAATCTTGTTAAGGTTATAAACAAATCAAAAGCGTTTTCCCTTTTGGCATTTGCAGGGATTTCGGCTTTTAGTATAACTATTGTAACAATATCAGCTATCATTATTTTTGGAAATATAAGCTCAGGGCATAAAATGTTGAGAAGTTTGTCAATTTCACTGTCGACATCATCAATATTAATGTTTATTGCTTCAATTGTAGTAAGATTCAGGCTTATTCCTATCAGATATATAGGTACAGGAGAAAAATATAAGTATGAACTTGTAAACTGTTTTTTCAACAATTTGTCTCATATTTATTTCTGGTGTAGCGTTGTATGCTTTATTATTTCACTTGTATTTATATTAGCGTGGATTCATATTGTTTCAAACAAATCAGCAGACATTTAAATCAAAAAAAGGATTATGACTCGGTTGAACCGTTAATCATAATCCTTTTTGTTTTATAGTTTAAACCTTTGTTTTTTCATATTTTTCTTTTGTTGCAATTCCACCACGAATATGGCGTTGAGCTTTGTTAATTTCAAGAATCTCCCTGACTTGAACAAAAAGTTGGGGATTTACTTTTTTAAGTCTTGTTGCAACGTCCATATGTACGGTTGATTTGCTGATTCCAAATTGCTTGGCGGCAGCTCTCACCGTTGCTTTGTTTTCAACAATATATGAACCGAGTTCAATTGCTCGTTCTTCAACAGGATTTTTCATGCATAAGACCTCCGTAAAATCTATCGGTAATACTTATGCAATAAAATCTGTATTTATGTGAAAATTTTTTAATTATCTGATTTGACCGTTTCCGTCAATCAGATATTTCTGAGTTGTCAATTCTCTGAGACCCATCGGACCTCTTGCGTGCAGTTTTTGTGTCGAAATTCCGATTTCAGCACCAAGACCAAATTCTTCACCGTCAGTAAAACGTGTTGAACAGTTGACATAAACGGCAGCAGCATCAATGCTTTGTCTGAATTTTTCTGCGTTTTCAAGTGATTTTGTCACAATACATTCTGAATGTCCTGTCGAATATTTTTCGATATGCTCAATTGCTTCGTCAATATTTTCAACGACCTTGATTGAGATAATATAATCAAGAAATTCAGTTGCAAAGTCGTCATCAGTTGCTTTGACAACATTGTCAAGTATTTTGCAGACTTTTTCGCAACCTCTGATTTCAACATTATGATTTTCAAAAACAGATTGTAATTTTGGAAGAAAACTTTCGGCAATATCTTTGTGAACAAGGCAACTTTCGATTGCGTTACAAACAGAAGGACGTTGAGTTTTTCCGTTGTTAACAATTTCAAGAGCCATTTGTTCATCAGCACTGCTGTCAACAAAAACGTGGCAGTTTCCTGTGCCTGTTTCAATAACAGGTACGGTTGCGTTTTCAACAACAGATTTTATAAGACCTACACCTCCACGAGGAATAAGCACATCTATAAAACCGTTTGCTTTCATCATCTGAGTTGCTATTTGTCTTGAAGTGTCGGACACAAGTGAAACTATATTTTTGTCAAAGCCTGCTTTTTCAATAGCTTTCTGCATTATTTCAGCAAGTTTTTTGTTGCTTTCAATTGCTTCTTTTCCGCCACGCAAAATAGTTGCGTTTCCACTTTTTATGCATAAAACTGCGGCGTCAACTGTAACATTCGGGCGTGATTCATAGATGATACCGATAACTCCCATAGGTACTCTGACTTTTGTGATTTTCATACCGTTCGGACGGACACCACCTGACACGATTTCACCAACAGGGTCAGGAAGCTTTGTGATGTTGACACAAGCGTCTGCAATAGCGTTAATTCTTTTTTCGTCAAGCAAAAGTCTGTCAACCATAGTGTCGCTGATACCGTTGCTTCGTGCATTGTCAATATCAATTTTATTTGCTGAAATTATTTCATCAACGCTGTTTCTCAGCTCATCTGCAATGTTTAAAATTATTTTGTTTTTGTCGCCTGAAGAGGCGATTCTGAGCTTTTTCTGGGCAATTCTTGCGTTTGCACCCATAGATTCAATCAAATTCATTTTGCTCCTCTTTTCGCTTTAAAAATTGTACCTATTTTTTTGTTGTCAATAAGATTATAGAGGTTTTCAGGGTTTGCACCATTCATAATAATCATATCAATTCCGGCTTCGTTAACTATTTTAGCGGCATTTATTTTTGTAGACATTCCACCTGTGCCAAGGCCGGAAACTGAACCTGTTGCAAATTTTTCAATTCTCTCGTCAATTTCGTCAACAGATTCAATAAGTTTAGCGTCTTTGTTTGTGTGAGGGTCGCTGTCATATAAACCGTCAATGTCAGAGAGAATGACAAGTAAATCAGCTTTTGCAACACAAGCAATGATTGCTGAAAGCGAATCGTTTTCACCTATTTCAAGTTCAAGTTCCTCAATCGCAACGGTGTCATTTTCATTGATAATAGGAATGACATCGCAGGACAAAAGACTTTCAATTGCATTTTCAACGTTTTTTCTGCTGTCGGAATCGAGAACATATTTGGTCAGAAGAAGTTGAGCAACTGTCAGTGAATATTCCGAAAAGAGCTTGTCATACATATACATCAATTCACACTGACCTACTGCGGCACAAGCCTGTTTCATCGGAGTGTCTGTCGGCTTTTGCTTCAAACCGATTTTGCTCATACCAAGGCCGATTGCACCACTTGAAACGAGTAAAATTTTATTACCTGCATTTTGCAAATCGGAAATAGTTTTAACAAGTCTTTCTACTTTTCTGATATTAAGTTTTCCTGTTTTGTGAGTCAGGGTTGAGGTTCCGACTTTTATAACAATTCTTTTGTTTTCCATTATCTTTCATCCTCCAAAACTGCGTGTGCACATCTGATTCCGTCAACTGCTGCAGAAACTATTCCACCGGCGTAACCGGCACCTTCACCTGCAGGGAAAAGCCCACGAATGTTTGTCTGATATAAATCATCTCTGAGTATTCTGACAGGGGAAGAACTTCTCGTTTCAGCACCTGTCAACACAGCATCGGGCATTGAAAATCCGTGCAATTTATTGTTCATCTGGTGCAAAGCACCTGCCAGAGTGTCTGTAACTTTTTTTGGAAGCACCTTTCTCAGATCGGTAGGATTGACTCCTGTCGGGCAGCTCGGATTGACGCTTCCGATTTTTTGGGAAGGTGTATTCTGAAGAAAATCTCCGACAAGCTGACAGGGAGCAGAATAATCTTCTCCACCAAAAAAGAATGCTTTTTCTTCAATATCTCTTTGAAGCTTAAATCCTGAAAGAGGGCTTTCATCGGGATAATCCTCAGGATTAATTCCAACCAATAAAGCTGAGTTGGAGTTTTCTGCATCGCGGTTGTATTCGCTCATTCCGTTGACAACGACGCCACCTTTTTCACTTGCGGCCGCAACAACCGTACCACCCGGACACATACAAAAAGTGTAAGCGCCTCTTCCGTGTAGTGGATGACAGGCCATTTTGTAATCGGCTGCACCAAGTGCAGGGTGACCTGCAAATTTTCCATACTGAGCTTTGTCTATCATTTCACGGGGATGCTCTATTCTTGCACCGACTGAAAACGGCTTTTGCATCATTTCTACTCCGTGGGAATATAACATTCTGACGGTATCTCTTGCAGAGTGACCGATACACAAAACAAGAGTATCAGTTTCAAGGTCAGAACAATGACCGTCTTTTTCATAGGTTACACCCTGGACAACTCCGTTGAAAACGATAATATCTGTAAGCTTCGCATCAAAAATAATTTCTCCACCAAGAGAAATTATTTCTTTGCGAATATTTTTGACAACTTCTTTGAGCTTGTCTGTGCCGATATGAGGTTTGGCACTGTAACATATCTCTTCGGGAGCACCATGCAAAGCAAATTCGTTAAGAACGTGGTGACAAAAAGGGTCTTTTATCCCTGTATTGAGTTTGCCGTCTGAGAAAGTACCTGCTCCGCCTTCACCAAATTGTACGTTGGATTTCTCATTGAGATTTTTAGTTTTCCAGAAGGTTTCGACGTCTTTTGTTCTTTTGTCAACGTCTGAACCTCGTTCAAGAATTATAGGCTTTAATCCTGAACGTGCAAGAGTCAACCCTGCAAAAAAACCTGCCGGACCAAACCCTGCAATAATCGGTCTGTAATTACTTTTTCGTTTATTTTCTGGTAACACATATTGCTTGATTTCCGTTTTAAAAATCTCGTTTGATGTTCCGATATTTTTTAATATATCATCTTCATTGATTTGAGTTTCAACATCAACGCAATACACGAAAAATATATTATCTTTTTTTCTGCTGTCTATTGATTTTTTAACAATTCTGATATTTTTAATAATATTTTTATCTATATGAAGTTTTTTTGCACAAGATAAAAGCAAGTCATCAGAAGTGCTGTCAAGTGATTGCTTAATCTGGTTAATTCTTATCATTTTTATCCTCTTATTTTAAAGTGAAAGATGAAACAGTTGCATAAAGTGCGTTTTCGACGACGATCTGGTCAAGATTTGTTGAATAATTATATTCAAGGATGTACACGCCATCGGAAAAAGCGACAACGTGAGATTCATAAATTCTTTCTCCGTCATCTGCAAAAGCTGTAACGCATTTGCTTTCGGAAGCATTGAATGTCTGAGATGAATCAGATGAAACATCAGAATAGTTCTTTTGCTCGTATTCTTCTTCAATTTCAACAACTGTTTCTTTGACAGTTGTGTTTTCAATTTTTTCAATTTTTAATCCTGTGCGAATTTCGTCTTTGTTGTTGTAAACAAACAATTCGCAACCATCTTCTGAAATGTGAGTAAAAAGCTTGTCATCATATTTCAAAGAATAATCTTTGCACGAAAATGTTTTATAATCTTCAACTTCTTTTGATTGTGATGAGTCAGTGATGTTGTCTGATTTTGAACATGAACAAAAAATACCCAAAATCAAAACAAACAAAAATATAATTCTGAATTTTTTCATCATTTTTTCTCCTTACAAAGCCCGGCAAGTCTTCCTGAGCTCCATGCCCATTGAAGATTATAGCCGCCACATTTGCTGTCTATGTCAAGGATTTCTCCACAGCAAAACAGATTTCTGACTTTTTTGGATTCCAGCGTGTTTTTGTCAAATTCGTTTATATCTGCTCCGCCACAAGTAACCTGCGACATATCAAATCCTTTTGTTTTAATAATTTTAAGGCTGAAATGTTTAATAATATTTACAAGATTGTGAATCTCATTTTCCTTGATTGAAACAAATTTTCTCGAAAGGTCAATTCCGCATTCCTTAACAAAAACTTCACTTGCCTTCTGAGGCAAAATAAAAGACAAAAGATTGTTGGCTGTGTTTTCGGGATTATGTGAAATTTCATTTTTGATAAAAGAAAAGAGATATTTTTCTGAGAAGTCCTTAGCCATATCAATTTCTATTTTAAGTTTTGAAATATCATTTTGTTTTGCAACAAAATAGCTCAGGTCCAGAGTAGCAATTCCTGAAAGACCGTAATCGGTGAAAAGAATTTCACCTTCGCTGTGACCAATTTTTTCACAAGACTTTATAAGTGAAAGTGCACCTTTGACACGGATACCTTTCAACTTTTTTGTGATGTTGTTATCTGTACAAATCTGGACAAGAGAGGGTACAGGCTTTATAATCTTATGAGAAAAATGCTCCAGAATCTTATATCCGCTACCGTCTGAGCCGTGAACAGCTGAAGATTTTCCACCTGTAGCAACAACCAACTTTTTGCATTTGAGGTTGTTGTTGATTATAAAAAGATTGTCGTGTTTTATGCTTTGAACGGGCGTGTCAGTGATAATATCAATTTTCAATCTTTCGCATTCATTTCTCAATGCGTTTAAAACTGACGATGCGTTGTTGCTGTAAGGGTAAACACGGTTTTCACTGTCGGAGTATGTCAGAAGTCCGATTCTTTCAAAAAACTCTATATTTGATTTGACCGGAAATTCCTCAAATGCCGCAGAAACGAAATCAGGATGATTGTAGTCGTATTTACAGGCGTCAAGGTTTGAAAGATTGCATCTTCCGTTTCCGGTGGCAAGGATTTTTTTGCCGACACGAGGTAATTTTTCAATTATTGCGACAGAATCTTGCGGAAACTTATTTTTATGTTCAATTGCGCAAACAAGTCCCGATGCACCTGCACCAACGACCAGAAAATCGTATAAGTTTTTCAAAATTACCACCTGCCTGCTTTTCTTATTATTGTATCATTTATTTAATATAAAAGTCAATAGAAGCATACGTTGGGAAGATAAATTATTAAAATCATTGACTATTTCATTAAAAAGAATTATAATAAATCAAGGTTAAAGAAAAGTATATTTTTAAATAATAAATATATGAGGTATTTTTTATGAAAGGTATTATACTTGCAGGTGGGTCAGGCACAAGATTGTATCCACTTACAATGGTAACGAGTAAACAGCTTTTGCCGGTTTATGACAAACCTATGATATATTATCCTCTTTCAACGCTTATGCTTGCAGGGATAAGAGAAATCCTGATTATATCCACAATTGAAGACACTCCGAAATTTGAAACATTGCTTGGTGATGGTAAACAATTCGGAATAAAATTGAAATATGCAATTCAGGAAAAACCTGAGGGTCTTGCACAGGCTTTTGTGATTGCTGAGGATTTTATCGGCAAAGATAATGTTGCGATGGTTCTGGGGGATAACATTTTTTATGGAAGTGGTCTTGGACATCTGTTGCGTCAGGCAGCTCAAAAAAATGAAGGTGCAACTGTTTTTGGATATTCTGTAACTAATCCGCAGGATTTTGGCGTTGTTGAATTCAATTCAAAAGGCGTTGCTGTTTCCATTGAAGAAAAGCCGAAAGTACCAAAATCAAACTACGCTGTTACGGGATTGTATTTCTATGACAACAAAGTTGTTGAATACGCAAAAGGACTTGAAAAGAGTGCTCGTGGTGAATATGAAATCACAGACATTAACAATTTGTATCTCAAAAACGGTGAACTTGAAGTCAAAACAATGGGCAGAGGTTTTGCGTGGCTTGACACGGGAACAGTCAGTGCTTTGTATGATGCAGGTAACTTTATCAGAACAATTGAAGAATTGCAGGGCATAAAAATTTCATCTCCCGAAGAAATTGCATATAATATGAGATGGATAGGCAAAAAGAAACTGATTGAATCTGCTGAAAAATATGGAAAATCTACATATGGAAAACATTTGTTGAGAGTTGCCGAAGGCAAAATCCTCTATTCCGAAATACCCGGTGTGCGTCCTCATTGGGGAGTAGATAATGACGAGATTGTTGAATAAAAATAGGTGCGTAAAATGGAAATTATAAAAACTGAACTTGAAGATGCTGTTATTGTTGTTCCTAAAATGATAGGGGATAACAGAGGCTGGTTTGTTGAAAGTTATAATAAAAAAGACCTTGAAGAACTTGGATTAGAAGTAGATTTTGTTCAGGATAACAGGTCTTTTTCAAAGAAAAAAGGGACATTAAGAGGACTTCATTGTCAAAAAAATCCGACTGCACAAGCTAAGCTTGTTTCTTGTGTTCAGGGTGCAATCAATGATGTGATTGTTGACATCCGACATGGTTCTCCGACTTATCTGAAGCATATTGTTGTTGAATTGAGCGCAGAAAACAACAGAATGCTTTTTGTTCCGGAAGGATTTTTGCATGGCTTCGTTTCGTTGACAGATGACGTTGTTCTGAACTATAAAGTCAGCAGATATTTCAGCCCGGAAGATGACAGAAGCGTTAAATTTGATGACCCTCTTTTTTCAATTGATTGGGGTAACGATGAGCATACTATGAGCCTCAAGGATTTGAATGCACCGTTATATTCCGACAGCGATGTTTATTTTGAATACAAAAAAGAAACAGTTAAATTATAATTAACGAAAGGAATACACCTTCATAATATTGGAGGTGTATATCAATTATTATGAGAGTTCTTGTGACGGGTGTTAATGGTCAACTTGGATTTGATGTTGTTCGTGAGCTTGAAGAAAGAAATATTGAATGCAAAGGCGTTGACGTTGGAGATTTTGACATTACCAACAAAGATGATACGATATGTTTTATCAAAAATTATTCTCCTGATGCAGTGATTCATTGTGCCGCTTATACGGCAGTGGACATGGCAGAGGATGACGCTGAAAATTGTCATAAAGTCAATTGCGTTGGGTCAAGAAATATTGCTCTGGCGTGTAGAGATATCGACGCAAAGATGATATACATCAGCACAGATTATGTTTTTGGCGCACAGGGAGAAAATTTCATTGAAGTTGATGATTTGAAAAACCCTGAAAATGTTTACGGAAAAACAAAGCTTGACGGTGAAAATGAAGTTCAGGAAATTTGTGACAAGCATTTTATTGTCAGAACATCGTGGGTGTTTGGAATCAATGGAAACAACTTTGTTAAAACGATGAGAAGAGTTGGTCAGACCAACAGTGAGGTAAGTGTTGTAGGCGACCAGATTGGCTCACCAACTTATACTTTTGACTTGTCAAAACTTCTGTGTGATATGGTTGCGAGTGAAAAATACGGTGTTTATCACGCTACGAATGAAAACATATGCTCGTGGGCAGAGTTTTGTGAAGAAATCTTCAGATTGTCTGATATTTCTTCGCGTGTCAACAAAATCACAACTGAACAGTATGGTGCAAAGGCAAAAAGGCCAAAAAATTCAAGGCTGTCAAAAAAATGTCTTGATGATGCAGGGTTTATGCGATTGCCCGACTGGCAGGATGCGTTGAAAAGATATATTGAAAAATTATAACAAAAAAATGGATTATGAGTTGGTTTAGAACCATTTGCTCATAATCCATTTTAATTTTTTTATTAATCAGATGAAGAAATCATCGTCGTCATCGTTGATGAAATCATCAAGTGAAATTCTGTCTTCATTTTGAGTTATATCATTTGAGTCGTCAGTTGAATCATTTTTGTCAAAGTCGTTGAAGTAATAGAAGTCATCATTGTTGTTGTCAAATGCATCATCATCTTCAAAATGCTTTCTTGAAGCAAAATATTTAACGATTAATACGATAATGATTATAAGAATAATCAATGCAACAGCACAAGCAATAATAATTAATCTGTTTCTCTGCTTCTGAGCGTTGAGAATTATTTCGTTGTCTGATTGGCTTTGGTTATTGTTGCTTGTTTCTTCTTCAACAACATTTGAAATCTGAACTGTACCTAATTCAGAAGAAATTGTTTCTTCCTCTGACGATGATTCTTCTACTGTTGTGGTTTCTTTTGCCGGTTTTACGGTGATCTGATAATTCTGAACATAGCTTCCATTATGAGCCTGAATATATGTTGTTCCTGTGCCGACAGCTCTCACAATGCCTTTTGATGTTACATAAACAATAGATGTGTTTCCGGAAGAATATACAACATAACCTGAAAGACCAGGTGACAATGTTGTGGTTTTACCTTTTTCAAGAGTAATAAACTTTGTTGAGGAAATTGTAGGAAGTGTCTTTACAGTTGTAGTCGGAGCAGTCGTTGTTTCTTTCTGTTCAACCGTAATAACATACATCTGTGTGTATTTGCTGTCTGAAATGATAATTGTAGTAGTGCCTGCTGAAACACCTGTAACAATACCTGCTGAATTTACAAGCGCAACGTCGCTGTTAAGGGATTCATATTTTGGATTGGTAAACATTTCAGACGGAATCTGATATTTTTCACCGATATATACAGAAGCAGATCTTGTGTCAAGTTCTTCAATAGAAGTGGTTGTCGTTGTTGTTTCGTTGTTTGGATTTTCTTCTGTTGCGAAAGCAACTGTTGGAAGAATAACAAATAAAAGAGTTATTATTGTGCAGACAACAGACATAATTTTCAATTTATTTTTCACTTTTATATCCCTCCGGGTAGATAATAAATATATTTTATCACACATTATTTAAAAAGTATAGAGTTATTTTAAACTATTTATCGTATTTTCTTCCTGATGAAATCATTAAAGCACGATAAATTTGTTCAAGAAGCATCACTCTTGCAAGTTGGTGAGGAAAAGTCATTTCGGACATTGAAAGTTTCAGGTCACTCATATTTTTAATTTTGCTTGAAAGACCATATGAACTGCCGATTATGAAAGTGATATTACTGTTACCCAAGAGTGCCAGGTTATCAAAATATTCACTGAATTTTTTTGAGGACATACCTTTGCCTTCTATGCACATTGTAACTATTTTTGAGTTTTTAGGTATTTTTGAAGAAATATCTTTTGATTCATTTTCCAAAGCCTGTTCAATCTGCGTTTCGTTGGGGTTGTCGGGTAACGAAACAGGGGACAGTTCAATTATGTTGAGTTTACAAAGTGCAGAAAGACGCTTTATATATTCGTCACAAGCCATAGTCAGATATTTTTCTTTTAGTTTGCCTAAAACAATCAGCGTTATGTTTATCATAATTATCACACCATTAAATATGAATTATTTTGTTGTCATCTTCTGCAACAGTGAGTTGGTAGTCAATGTTTTCTTTTGCACCGACATTATCAAGCGCTGTTTTTGTTTCAGAAAAAGCTTTCTGAGGAGTGTTGTTTTGTTTGCTGAGATGTCCGAGAACAAATCTTGTTGTACCGCTTTTTAAAAGCTCAACTACCGTTCTGGCACATTCGTGGTTGGGCAGGTGTCCTGTTTTGGACATAATTCTTTGTTTGAGATTATAAACGTACGGACCGTTTAAGAGCATTTGCAAATCGTGGTTTGATTCAAGCAAAACGAGGTCGCTTTCACGGATTGAATTGAAAACGTTGTTGGTCACGGTGCCTATATCAGTACAAACGGAAATCTTTCTTTCGTCGGGAAGATATATTTTGTATCCTACGCTGTGAGCGCTGTCATGAGGGGTAGTAAAAGGAAGAATTTTCATATTTCCTGCTTCGGCTCCGTTCTGATCTATGACTCTCAGATCAGTTTTGCCGTCAACATAATTTTTTTCAATCAATTTTTCAATAGTTTCTTTTGTTGCAAATACGGGTACACCAAGTTTCTGAGAAAGAACACGCAATCCTTTTACATGGTCAGAATGTTCGTGAGTGACAAATATTGCTTTGATATTTTCAACAGGCAAATTATGATTGTCACAAGATAAAAGAATTTGTTTTGCACTCGCTCCGGCGTCAATCAATATTGCACTGTCGGAGGAATATATGTAAGAACAGTTTGCACTGCTTGATGAAAACAACGAACAAAATCCTGACATAGCTTTTCCTTTCTCAGAGATAATTGAGGATTAAGATTTTTATTAAACAATTAAAAATATGGATTATGAGTTAAGTTTCACCGTTAATCTTTTCCATAATCCATACTTTATATTCATTTTTAGTTTTTAATTTATCAACCTGCGTTGGCAGTTGTTGAGCTTATCGGTTCAAGAACAGGTACGCGTTTAATATCTGCACCAATTTTTCTCAATTTCTCAACAATATCTTCATAACCTCTGTCTATATAGATGATATCTTCAATTTCTGTTTTTCCTTCTGCAATAAGACCGGCAATTATCATTGCTGCACCTGCACGAAGGTCAAACGCTTTTACGGGAGCACCTTTGAGTTTGTTTACTCCCTGAATAACTGCAATCTTTCCGTTAACCTGAATATCTGCGCCCATCTTGGACAACTGATTGACATATCTGAAACGGCTGTCCCAGACGCTTTCTGAAACTACGCTTGTCCCTTCTGCGATTGTCAACAAGGTTGCCATCTGAGGCTGCATATCAGTCGGGAATCCGGGATGAGGCATTGTTTTAACAGTGCATTTTCCTGGTCTTGAATTGCTGATAACTCTGACAGCTTCATCATATTCTTCAACGATAACGCCACATTCTTCAAGCTTTGATGTGATTGATTCAAGATGCTTTGGAATCACGTGGTTAATTAAAACGTTACCACCTGTTGCAGCAGCAGCCACCATATAAGTTCCTGCTTCAATCTGGTCAGGAACAACAGAGTAGGTGCAACCGTGAAGCTCTTCAACACCTCTGATTTTGATGACGTCGGTACCGGCACCTCTGATGTCTGCACCAATTGAATTGAGGAAGTTTGCCAAGTCAACTATATGAGGTTCTTTTGCTGCATTTTCAATAACAGTAAGACCCTTTGCTTTGACAGAAGCTAACATAATATTCATTGTTGCGCCAACAGAAACAACGTCCATATAAATTGAACTGCCGTACATTTTCTTTGCGTGGGCAACAACCATACCTTCTTCAATTGTTATTTCGCATCCGAGAGCCTCAAAACCTTTTACGTGTTGGTCTATCGGTCTGACTCCGAAATTACATCCGCCCGGCATAGAAACCTTTGCGTTGTTGAATTTTCCGAGAAGAGCACCGATGAGATAATAGGAAGCACGAAGATGCTTCGCAAAATCGTCAGGTACTTCATAAGAGTCAACATGGCGGGTATCAATTTCAAGAGTATTCTTATTTATATATTTAACCGTTGCTCCAAGATTAGTTAAAATCTTGAGCATTATGGTAACGTCACTGATTTCAGGGATATTTTCAATTCTGCATATATCTTCGGCGAGAATAGTTGCAGGAAGAATTGCAACAGCAGCATTTTTTGCACCACTGATACAGACTTCTCCGACAAGTTTACGTCCGCCGTTTACTATTATTTTTTCCAAAATCACACACTCCTTGCTGTTTTTTGAGACAGGTTATGTATGCACTATATATTGTATTTTTAAGAACTTCTTAGACATAGAAAAATTATCCTACAAAATATAACAAATTGTTACACAAAAGGACATTTTTTATATTTTGGGATTATACTTTTAATATTATAACAGATTATTAAAAAAAAATAAATAGTTTTTTAAAAAAAATTATAATTAATTTTTAAAATAAATTTCAATTTGTAAATTATTTATAATAAACATATAAAAAAAGATAATCACTACATTTAGTATTATTAACTTCTGCCGTATTAATAAACAAAATACTTTATTCAAAAAAAACAGGCAAAAATTTTCATTTTACCTGCATTTTATTAACAAAATTTTTCATTTCGTCGGGAAGAGGTGCTGAAAGGCTGATTTTTTCTTTGGTGACAGGGTGAATAAATTCCATTTTACCACAATGGAGAGCCTGGTGGGTTATATCTTCACGTTCTTTTCCGTAAAGTCTGTCGCCCGTCAGGGGAGTGGACAAGGAGGAAAAATGCACTCTGATCTGATGTGTTCTGCCTGTTTCCAGGTTGATTTCAAGTAAAGTTCTTTTGTCGTCACCTGCAATCGCTTTCCAATGCGTCACAGCTCTTTCACCGTTTTCGCCAACTGCCCTGATTGTTTTCATCGGGTCAGGTCTGAATATCGGTCTGTCAATCGTTCCTCTTGAATTGTAAACTCCTTCTGCGATTGCGTAATAGGTTTTTGCAATTTTATTTTTTGATAGTGATGATGCACAATAGCTGTTCAAAGCAATAAGAGTCAGTCCCGAAGTGCCTTTGTCAAGTCTTCCGATTGAACGGAATGTACAAACCTTGCCTTTTTTCTGAAGGTATCCGGCAACATCGTTTGCAAGAGTGTCACCCTGGTGATTGTGAGTCGGGTGCATGGCAATAAGAGGCGATTTGTTGATAACAAGCATATCGTCATCTTCGTAAACTATATCAAGCTCACCAAAAGTGGCTTCAATATCGTTGTCGCCTTCATCAATATTTATTTCTATTTTATCGCCGTAATTAATTAAATCCACAGTTCTGATATGCTCACCGTTTCTCAGTAAACCAATTTCTGAACGTTTTAATTTTTTAACAAGCCTTGAAGAAATACCGACTTCGTTTTTCAAAAAGCTTTTCAGTTGTTTTTTGTCATATTCTTCGTTGATAGTAAATTGTAATTTTCTCATATAACTTTTCCGAAAACATCTTTCTCTGTATCATCATTATCATTGCCGGAATTCAGGCAAACAGTCAGATGACTTATTTTATAATTTTAAATTGCTGAATATTTCGTGGCTTCATTTCAGGCTTTTCGTTGCCGTGACCGATTGAAATTGCAATATCAAATTTATAATTTAATGGGATATCAAGTCTATTTTTCCATTTATCTGAATCGGGGCCGTCAAAAAGTGCGCCGACAGATAAAATAATAACAGAATCAAGTCCGATACCTTTTGCACAGATTGCGATATTTTCTACCATAATACCGGCATCAATTCCGGCTGAATTTTCACTGAAAATCATCGCCATAACAGGAGCGTTATGGTAAACGGGATTAGTGTCGGCTCTTGAATAAGCGGGAGTGTCGTATCCGACAAATTTTTTGAAATCTTCATTCATTTCATCAAGGATTTCTTTGTTTGTGACAAACCTTACGTGGCAAGGTTGGAGATTTCTTGCGCTTGGAGCTCTTACTGCAGAATTTATCAATGTTTCAATTTCATCATCTGTTAAAGCTTCACAAGTATATTCTCTTATACTTTGTCTTTCGAAAATTGTTTTAGTGATTTCGTTTTCGATATACATATTATCACCTCTTTTGGTATTGTACATCAAAAACAATCACAGGTCAATCATTACCCGACAAAATTCTGACAGCATAAAACGATGTTGAGAGTTTGTAATATGGGTAGACATACGCTATCGGGAAGATTAAAAGACAAAGAAAAAACCAGGGGATAAAACTAAGCTTAAGGTTTGAACAGGCAAAACAGTTGTTGTCCATAATCTGAGCGCTGAGTCTGATTGCTTCTATCGGACCTATGTCTTTGTTTTCATAAAAAACGATATATGACAGAATGTATCTTTGCGTTGTGACAAAATAAAAATACAGGCCGCAGGAAACTGTCAAAGAGATTGCAATAACGGTAAGCAAAAGCATTGTCTGAGATATACCCTGACTGAGACTTACGGCAAGATAAATGGAAAATCCGATTGCAGGAATCAGATAGGCAATAAACCACGCGAGCTTGATGAAAAATAGAGTAAAACAAAAGCGGATACATTTTATGGAATGCTTTGGACTATAAGCAAAAAACAGTTTGCTGATTTTGAGCTTGTTTTTCTTTGCATTTTCATAAAACCATATTTCTCTGCCATATTTCAAAGGCATAACGGCAACAAGAGATATAAACGCAATTATTGTCATAAGTAAAGCAAAGCCTATGTTTGAAACAATATTGTCAGAAAAAAAGTTCAGCAGGGTTTCGTTCTGCAAATAATCATATAAATATTTTCCTAAGATAAATAAGTTGTTTGACAAAAGCAGAATTAACGCCGAGAAGACAATCACAACAGTCATTCTCATATTCTGATTAAGCATTATGGCTTTTGAAAAAATTTTAATTCTTCCGTTCAAAAAAATCACTCCTTTATGGATAGTATTACCATAAAAAGGAGTGATTAAACTTTTTCTTTGATTTTGTTCAGAACAAATGCACAAAAACCATTAAAATGATTTTATCTGACTTAAAGATTTTCTTGCGTTGTTCTTTCTATGAGCTTGCAAGAATGTTTCGGTTCGAGGAAAGAGGGTAAGAAATTTGTCATAGAGCTTCCAATTGCTGCTTTACCGACAGATGTTTTTGCCATTCCGACATATATCAGGGAAAGATTGTCTGCGACCTCGGTTAAATTCTGATAACTGCTTGGATAGAGCGTCACACTCAGGTCGCTGTTGAATTCAAATCTGAATCGTCTTTGTCCGATTGCACCCAGAGGACGTATCCATATACATAAATTGTTGTTGTTGATCCAACAGGCAGTTGATGATGCAGTATAGTCAACTCCACCCAGACGCATTGAAGAAAACCTGACTTTACCGTCCATACCACAAACTATGGTGTTGCTGCCATCTTTTTCTACCCAGGTCATTTTACATTCTTTTTTCTCATTGTCGAAATCAAATTCAAAATCGGTGCAATAACCTGCCTTGTCAACTGACATAAACACAGGGAATATCGGCAAGACACTGAGAGGGAAATTTAATATTTCGAGTGGCGCAAGAGATTTGATTTTAACTTTTTTTGTTTTAAGTATTTCTTCAAATGTGCTCTGAACTTTTGAAGCGGGAAGCTCAGGCAAGGCATCTAACTGAGGAACAGGTGTTGTTTCACCTTTGTATTCTCCTGAGAAAAAGCCTGACGGAAAATGTCGCCAGAAACAATCTCTCGTTTTTTGTTCGTCTATTTCGCAAGATGTGATAACGGCACAAGCGTCATAATCTTCAAGGACAATGGCAAACTGAGAAAACATACCATCAGCCCTGTAACCTTTTGCACCATTGTTTTGCCAGAAACAAGCACCATATCCACAAATAGTGTCGGAATCAAAATTTTGTGCGCTGTTATCTTCGAGGAAAGAGGTTGCAAACTTAACCCAATTCTCAGGTATGACCTGCTTTCCGAACCATTTACCGCCGTTTGCATAGCATTGAATAAAATTGGCAAGTTCTTCTGTTGTGATATAAAGACCCCAACCGCCTGCTTCAATACCGTTACCGTCACATTCCCAGAATGGATATTTTATTGAAAGAGGCTCAAAAAGGCGAGGCATAAGAAAATCTCTGACGCTTATTCCCGTCAACTTGTTAATCATTGCACAAAGTATATATTGGTTTTCGCTTATGTAATCCCATTTTTCACCGGGTGAAGTTTTCCAGGGGGCATTGACAAAGTCAAGAATCCATTGGTTTTTTGTGCGGTCTGTGAGTACGCTTGGATTTTTGCCTGAGGTCATAGTCAAAAGATGATATACCGTCAGTTTCTGAAGATTTGTATCATTAGGTCTTTTTTCTGCATACTCAGGAAAAACATCAACGAATTTCGTGTCAAGCGTCATAAGCCCTTCGTCAATTGCGAAACCGACAGCAGTTGAAGTAAAACTTTTGCTGACAGAATACATAATATGTGGAGTGTCAGAAGTGAACGGATATGCCCATGATTCATAAGCAACTTTATTGTGACGGATTATCATGAGTGAATGTAGTTCAACTTTTGAAAGCTTAAAATCTTCCAACATTTCTTTGATTGCTTTTGATGAAACGCCGACTTCTTCGGGCGTTTTTGCTCTTTCGAGTTTATATGTTTGCAGTGTAGACATTTTATCCCTCCTCCGCACTGTTTTTGTAAATTATAATCTGAGAGGCAACGAACAAGAGAGTGACCGACAAGGATGCAATAATTCTTGGTACGGTGACTTTGATTTCTCTTTCGTTGTTTTCAGATGTTTGTTGGTTTAATGATGTTGTTTCCATGCTTTCTGTCTGATAAATATAAGAGATGTTATTTTCGTTTTCAATTTTATTGTCCTGCAATGAATATGCATTAATTGAAAACACAAACAAAGTTAAAAGCAAGGCAACAACGCATAGAAGTTTTTTAAAATAAAACAACATTTTTCACTCCTGTTAATTAATCTCTTTTTTTGAATCCAAGGCCGATAATTTCTCCCGCATCGCTGATGATTGTAAAAGCGTTTGTGTCGGTCTTGCGAATTATCTGACTTAGCTTTACGACTTCGTTACCTCTGACGGCGCATACAATCATTTTTTTCTTTTCTCCGGTGTAACCACCTTCTACCGGTACGAGAGTCAGTCCACGGTTCATTTCATTTGTGATCTGAGAAGAAATTTCATCATATTTTGAAGTTACTATCATTAAAGCTTTTGAATGTGAAGCACCGTATATGAAATAATCAATACAGTAAGTGCTGACAAATATCAGAATTAAAGAATAAAGAGCAGTTTCGATGTTTTTGGAAATGATTGCTGAGATGCTGATGACAAGAAAATCAAAAAATAAAATAATTTTGCCGAGAGTTATATTTGGGAATCGGATTCTTATAAGTTTTGCAAAAATATCCGTGCCTCCCGTAGTAGCACCTCTGATAAAAATAAGGGCCAGAGAAATTCCTGACAACACCCCACCTGAAAGCGAAACAATAATAGAATCTCCTTTGTATGCAGGGAAAAAGTTGAACAGGTCAAGGCATATTGAAAGCATGGTTGTCACCACAAAGGATTTTATGATAAAAGAACCACCAATCTTTTTCCACGACAAAACAAAAAGAGGGATATTCATAATGAATGTTACAACACCTGTTTTCAGAAAAGGAAAAATCTTGTTGATTATAATTGCAATTCCCATTAAACCACCTTGAACAAGGTCGTTGGGTATAACAAAAACATTAACTCCGATGCTGAAAATAACACACGCTGCAAAACAAATAATGAAATCCCATACGTATTCTTTAATGCTTGATTTATTCATAAAATTAAGTCTCCGTCAAATCAGACGACCCGAAGGTCTTATGTATCGGAGTTAATTATTTTTACAAGTTCTCTCAATCTTTCAATATTATCTTTTAAATATATGTATCCGAAAACGCCTTCGAGAGCAGTTGCATAGTGATAATCTTCAACCGAAGCATTTTTTGGGATATGACCTGTGTGAGCGTTTCTGCAACGCATAAAAATATCTTTTTCTTCTTGTGTAAAGAAAGGCAACAATTTTTTTGCAGCTTCGCTCTGAGCCTTTGCTCTGACTTTGTCGACTGCTTTCTGATGGAGTTTTCCGACGTGACATTTACTTGTGCAAACAAGCGTTTCACGAACAAATAAATCATAAACTGTATCTCCTACAAAAGCAAGAGCAAGAGGGTTTACAAGTTTTGGCTCAATTTCACTTCCTACAAATCTGTTCAAAACAATAACCTCGTTTATTATTAAAGTATAAAATCAAATTCAAAATCGTAGATGCTGACCGTATCTCCCTCATTGATACCTTTTGCAACAAGTGCATCAATTATACCGGAAGATTTGAGAACTCTTTGAAAATACTGTAATGACTCATAGTCGTCAAGGTCAGTGTTGTGCAAAATTCTGATAAGCCAGGGAGCTTCGACAATGTATACTCCGTCGTAGACCTGTATGGTGAAGCCACCGGTCTGCTTTGCAAGAAGAATTTCTTCGGGGATTTCTTCTTTTTCATATTCTTTAATTGGGGGAAGAGTCTGAAGCTTGTTCCATGTTGCGTTGATAACGCTTTTTGTTCCCTCTGCAATAACGGCTGTCATTGCAAAGAATTCATATCCGAGATTGTTAAAGTAATTCTTTAAGCTTTCAAGCTGTTCTTCACTTGCAAGGTCGCATTTGTTTGCAACAACAATTTGTTCACGCTGTGCAAGTTCAGGATTAAATTTTTCAAGCTCACGGTTAATTGTGTTGAAATCATCAATCGGATCTCTGCCTTCGCTTCCGGCTGCGTCAATGATATGAACAAGCATACGGCATCTTTCAACGTGACGCAAAAACTGATGTCCGAGTCCTACACCGTCACCGGCACCTTCAATGAGTCCCGGTATATCTGCAATTACAAAAGAATTTTCGTCACCCATATCAACAACACCAAGTACGGGATTAATAGTTGTAAAATGATAATTTGCAATAATCGGTTTGGCCTGGCTGACAACAGAAATAAATGTGGATTTTCCTACGTTAGGATATCCCAGAAGACCGACGTCGGCAAGGAGCTTTAATTCAAGTCTGATTTCCCATTCTTCTCCCGGAGTACCGCCTTTTGCAAAATTAGGGGTTTGTCTTGTCGGAGTTGCAAAATGAGAATTTCCCCATCCTCCACGTCCGCCTTTTGCTGCAATAAACTTGTCCGTTTTTGACATATCAGCCATAATAGCTCCGCTTTCGTTTTCACGAATCAGAGTTCCTCTCGGTACCTTGACTATGAGGTCTTCACCTTTTTTTCCTGCTCGTCTGTTGCCGGAACCTTTTGCTCCGTCACAAGCAGTGTATTTTCTTTTGTATCTGAAATCGGCAAGAGTAGACAAATTGTCGTCAACAACAAAAACAATATCTCCACCTTTTCCACCGTCACCACCGTCGGGGCCACCGGAAGCAACATATTTTTCTCTGTGGAAAGTTACTGCTCCGTCACCACCGTTACCGGCTTTGATTTTAATTTTTGCTACATCAACAAACATTTTCTGACTCCTAATAAATAATTTAAATATATTATATCACAATTTTTTTATATTTACAATTGTTTGGACTTGTAAATATAAAATAAATATGGTAAAATATTATCCATTAAAATCAGAAACAGGTGATTATTACATGTCAGGACATTCAAAATGGAGTACAATCAAACGTAAGAAAGAAAAAACAGACGGCGCAAGAGCTAAGATTTTTACTAAAATCGGACGTGAAATCGGCGTTGCTGTTAAACAGGGTGGACCGGATCCGTCAGTAAACACAAAGCTGAAAGACGTTATTGCAAAAGCAAAAGCAAATAACGTTCCTAATGATAATATTGAAAGAATTATCAAAAAAGCAGCAGGTGAAGGTAACACAGACAACTATGAAGAAATAGTTTATGAGGGCTATGGACCGTCAGGTGTTGCTGTTATTGTGGAAACACTTACTGATAACCGTAACCGTACAGCAGGTGATGTCCGTCACTATTTTGACAAAAACGGTGGAAATATGGGACAAACAGGTTGCGTTTCATTTATGTTCAACCGACAGGGCGTTATTGTAATTGAAGCTGAAGGACTTGACGAAGAAAAAGTTATGGAAGATGCCCTTGAAGCAGGAGCAGTTGACTTTATTGCTGAAGGTGAAGTTTTTGATGTCAGAACTGAACCGAATGATATGGGTGCAGTACGTGACGCACTTGAAGAAAAAGGTTACAGCTTTGTTTCAGCAGAAGTTGAGTATGTTCCTACAACTTATACAAAGCTTACATCAGAGGATGACCTTAAAAATATGAACAGACTTCTTGATATGCTTGAAGACAATGATGACGTACAGAACGTTTATCATAACTGGGAAAACGATGATGAATAATTCAGACAGAGTTGAAAGAGCTACTGAACTTTTTCAACAAGGGTATAATTGTTCACAGGCAGTTTTTTGTGCGTACAGTGATATTTTCGGATTTGATTTTGAAACATCTTTAAAAATATCATCCGGGTTTGGTGGAGGCTTCGGAAGGATGAGGGAAGTTTGCGGAGCTTTTTGCGCTGTGACTTTACTCGCAGGATTAAAAGAGGAAAACGCTGACCCGAATGACAAAGCGAAAATTTATGAAAATATCAGGAATCTTGCAGATGAATTCAGAAAGAAAACAGGTTCTTTGATTTGCAAGGATTTGTTGAACGTAAACTCTGCGCCTGAAAGTCATATACCTGAAAAAAGGACAGAGCAATACTATTCTAAAAGACCGTGCCCTTTTATTGTGAAAAATGCAGCAGAAATAGTTGAAACTTTTATTTTCAGATAAAGAAAAGGGGGCATAAAAATGAAAGTGAAAGAATTTCTTAAAAAGAGAGATATTGACCTCTCGTGGAAAAATTATTTTGTAAATGCAATGGGTGCTATGGCTCAGGGTTTATTTGCGTCATTGCTCATTGGTACTATTATCGGAACACTTGGTAACAAATTATCAATAGATTTTTTGGTTGAAATTTCAGAATTCGCAAAGAACGGATATGTTTGCGGTGCCGCAATCGGTATAGCTGTTGCTGCTGCGCTCAAAGCTCAGGGATTAGTGCTTTTTTCATGCGTCACAGTTGGTGCGATGGGATATGCGATGGGTGCTCAGATTACACCAGAATTGATGTACACAGCAGGACCTGCAGGATCTTTCTTTGCTGTTGTAGTTGCGTGTGAACTTGGTAAACTTGTTTATAAACAGACAAAGGTTGATATCCTCGTGACTCCTATTGTTACAATTTTATCCGGATTTGCAGTTGCAAAACTTCTTTGTCCGTTAACGGCTTATGCGATGTATTATATTGGTTATTCAGTAAACACAGCAACTGAACTTCATCCGTTTGTGATGGGTATTATTGTTTCAGTTTCTGTCGGAATAATTCTCACATTGCCAATCAGTTCAGCTGCAATTTGTGCAATGATTGGAATAACCGGACTTGCAGGAGGAGCTGCAACGGTAGGTTGTTGTTGTCAGATGGTAGGTTTTGCAGTTATGAGTTTCAGAGCAAACAAGTGGGGCGGAATTGTTGCACAGGGTCTCGGAACTTCAATGCTTCAAATGGGCAATATAATAAAACGTCCGGTAATCTGGCTTCCGGCTATACTTTCGTCGGCAGTTTTAGGTCCTGTTTCAACTCTCGTTTTCAAATGTACCAATGACGGAATTGCAGCAGGTATGGGGACCTGCGGACTTGTAGGACCTCTCGGAATGATTACAAACAACGCAAATCACAACGCAATGTTCTGGGTAGGTTTAGTTCTGATGTGCATAGTACTTCCTGCAATAGTAACTCTTGCGTTCAGC
>JAFOEP010000131.1 GCA_017380115.1 Clostridia bacterium
ATCAAAGTTGAAAAGATTTCAGAAAGTTCAATCAGAGTGTTCTGGAAAGACAAAGAAGTTGTACTTTGCGAAGACAAAATTACTTTGAAAAATACTACACCTGAATTTTGTATCAAAGGAAGTAAAGCTGAAATCAGCGTAGAGAAAAATGAAATCTGCTATTCTTACAAAGGCAATAAATATTCACTTAAAGTTGATAACGCAGAGATTGTTGAAAACGACGGTGTTTTAAAATTTGTTTCAGACGGCGTCATTGAACTGTCACTTTGCTACTAAGAAAAACTATTGTTTTTTGTTCAAATCAGAAAAAATCATATAATGATAAAATATATCAAGCCACTGTCATTGAAATGTGACAGTGGCTTTGAGTTTGATTATTTATTAATGTGTCAATATCGGCGTGATTTTTTTCTTAACCGTTCTTCAATTCGTGAACATCGTGACTGATTCGTTTGTCATTTTCGATATAATCAATTATTTCGTCTATGTCATCGCTGTAAAAATAAATATCTTTGCAGTTTTCTCTGATGAATTTCTGTTCAATTGATTTTTCCAGAAGTTCAACCATATTTTTATAGTAGCCTTCAATATCATAAATTGCAATAGGCTTTGTATGTCTGTTAAGCTGTTTTCCTGTCAACACCTGGAAGAATTCTTCAAAAGTGCCTATTCCACCCGGAACAATAATAAAAGCGTCGGCCAAATTTTCCATTTTAGCTTTTCTTTCAGCCATATCTTCTGTGAAAATCAGTTGAGTACAATGATCATAAATAACTTCAATGTTTTCTTCTTTGAAAAAAGAGGGGATGATACCGTAAATGGTTCCGTTTTCGGCAGAAAAGCCTCTTGCTATTGCACCCATTAAACCGTTACCGCCTGCACCAAATACGAGCTTATGACCTTTTTTTGCCAAAGATTTACCCAAAAGCTCAACTTTCTCGATATATATTTCATCAATTAAATTACTTGCTGCTCCAAAAACACAAATATTCATTATTACATTTACTCCTTTGTAAATAAAATTATATTCATCTCTTCCATTTATCGCAAAGAGAGATAATCTGGTCGGCAAATTTAGCAATGTCTTTATTTGCGCATTCACGGTACTGTTCAACAACAGATTGAAGTTGTCTGCATGCTGTTTGCAGGCGTTTAAACGCAGAGGATTCTCTCACGCTGCCTGAAGAAGTATGATGTTTAATTATACGGCTTGAATTACCTTTTTTCAGACAGGCGCCCGAAATCAAATCATATTCAGCGCCGTTGTAAGGTGCTGTTGCGAATAACGACAGCTTATCAGTGATATGTTCTGCAAATTCATCGCAAACAGTATCGCTTCCATGGTTTACGAAAACAGTTTTTGGTTTATGGGTGAAACCGTTAAGCCAGTTGACAAGCATATCTCTGTCTGCGTGACCACTTATTCCTTCGAGTTGTTCAATTTGCGCGTTGACCTGAATTTCCTCACCAAAGAGCTTGATTTTTGTTGCGCCTTCGGTAATTATTCTGCCCAAAGTTCCGACAGCCTGATATCCTACAAACAAAACAGTGCTTTCTTTACGCCACAAGTTATGTTTGAGATGATGACGTATTCTGCCTGCTTCACACATTCCACTTGCTGAGATTATTATTTTTGGCGTTTTATCAAGATTTATTCTCACCGAATCATCGCTTGTGACAGACAAAGTCAGTCCCGGAAATTTTATCGGGTTTATTCCCTTTTCTAACAAATCAAGAGTTTCTTCATCGAAATAATCATACAAATCACTACTGTAAATTTCAGTCGCTTCAACAGCCAGAGGACTGTCGACATATACAGGAAAATTTTTATGACCTGAAACTAAATTTTGTTCTTTGATAATTCTGATAAGATATAAAAGCTCCTGCGTTCTGCCGATTGCAAAAGACGGTATAACAACATTTCCGCCTCTGTCAAATGTTTGCTGAATAATTTGAGTAAGCTGACTGACATAGTCAGGTCTTTCTGGGTGAAGTCGGTTGCCGTATGTGGACTCTATAACAACATAATCAGCTTTTTCAGGCTGACGTGGGTCACGGATAAGTGGCCTTTTTGTGTTTCCGAGGTCTCCCGAAAAAACAATAGTTTCTTTTTGACCGAATTCCTCAATTTCAATACTTATGCTTGATGAACCCAATAAATGACCGGCGTCAATAAATTTAATTTTAATATCTTCGCAAAGAGAATATTCTTTGTCATAGTCACAACCAACAAATTGCTTCATCGTTTTTGTGACATCGTCTGCCGTATAAAGCGGTGTGTAAATATCATCACCGGAACGCTTTGCTTTTCGGTTTCTCCATCTTGCCTCAGACTCCTGAATATGAGCAGAGTCAAGCAACATAATTTTACACAAATTTTCCGTTGCGACAGTTGAATAGATATGACCCTTGAAACCGTTTGCTGTCATTGCAGGGATTTTACCTGAATGGTCAATATGAGCGTGGGTTAAAAGAATATAGTCTATCTGAGACGGCAGAACGGGAAGGTTACAGTTTTCGTATGTGTCAGGACCTTGCTCCATTCCACAGTCAACCATAATAGTTTTGTTGTTTGCAAATATTATGGTACACGAGCCGGTAACTTCATGTGCAGCGCCATAAAAAGCTATTTTCATAAAACATAACCCCCATTCTTTTTTGTCGTTAATTAAAATGCTGGTCAGAAAATTAAATTTTTAAAAGTAATTTTTAATTTTAGTATAGATAACATTTGAAAATATTTCAAGAGATTTAATAAAAATTTTACACAAATTATTTAACATAAAAACCCATTGCAATCAAGCAACGGGTTTAATTTTACTTTTTGTCAGCATGAATCAGCAGGCACGGATTATTAAAAATCGTTATCAAGATCAAAGTCATCACAAAAATCATACGAGCCGTCATCATCGTCTGACGAGATTTCATCAAGAAACATAAATTCAGTGGCCATTTCGACGGCGTCTAATTCACCGTCACCATCAAAATCAAACATATTTCCAAAAAAACCATCATCAAATAATCCCATAACATTAACTCCTTTTCTTGTTTTGTTAATTTTATAATATGCAAAATTAATTTGTCTTTCAAGATGACAATGTATAAAAAGTCCAACAATACGGACACAAGGAAGTTGATTGCTTTATTTTTATACTATGCTTGAATTAATTGCAAAAAGTGATATAATATACCTACAAAAGAATAAACTCGACACACCAAAAATAATATTGTTTTTGGAATCGGACAAATTGATACATTTTGTTCGGGGATAAGGAAATTGCGGTGAAAATCCGTAGCAACAGCCATTACCGTAACTCTTTTAATAAAATTAAAAGTCAAGTCGGAATGCTTATCGTGTCGTGATTAATAAAAGGTCTCTTGGGCAAAAGGGGAGACGTGGATTATAAAAAGGTACAAGCAGGGTATCTTTTTATGGCTTTCTGCGCTCCTTGAAGGGCGCTTTTATTTTTATCCTTTTGTAATAATACATTTTCGAAAGGATTATATTTATGAAAAAAACATTTATTTCAATCACATCATTTGCTATGTCAGTTTTAATGGTTGTTTGTCTTGCGTCCTGCACAAAGACGGAAGACAAAACGGGACTCTGGGAAAACGCAACATACGTCAATGATGAGGAGTTTGGAGAGGGGAAAATTAAAGTTCAGGTAGAAGTCAGGGTCGAAGAACAGTCAGTTACTTTTACAATCAATACTGATGAAAAATATTTAGGCGACGCACTTGTTGAACACGGATTGATAGCGGGGGAAGAAGGACAATACGGTCTTTATATCAAAGCTGTAAACGGTATTATAGCTGATTATGACGTTGACCAAAGCTATTGGGGATTTTATAAAAACGGTGAATATATGATGACAGGGATTGATATGACAGAAATTGCTGACGGAGAACACTACGAGCTTGTATATTCAAAATAAAATATAAATAAAAAAATACCATTAACATAACCTGCTTTGAATGTTAATGGTATTTTTGCTTTATTCTATTGAAATTGAGATGTCAAAATCAGGCAAAAAGTATCCGTCATCAAAATCTCTTGCTCTGAAAACAATTTCATTTTCGTAAACTTCTGCAACATATCCGATTCCTGCGTTATTATACGTGCCATTTCCGTTGTTTGCACAAGCAGAGGGCATATTTATCGAATGGAAGTTTCCGATTTTTTCATATGTAAACTCACCAAATCCTGTATGCATATGTCCGCTCAGAAGAATAACATTCTCATATTTGTTGAGTATGGCTTTGATTTCATCGGATTGTTTGCCGACAGAGCCTCCGTTAAAACGATAAGGACTCCACGTGTCAGGTAGACCATGAGTGTCTTTTATTGCCTGATGAACAACAACAAAAACAGGCTTTCCGTCAGCTGTGGCAGCTTCAAGGCTACTGTCAAGCCAGGAAAGTTGCGAGTCTGAAATATATGCTTCTTCAAACATCTGTTTGTCTGAGCCTAACACTATAAATGTATAGTCGTTGATTTCATAAAGATAGTGGAGAGAATCAATTTCCAAATCACTGTTTTTGTATGCGTTGAGTCTGTTTGCAAAACCGGTAAAACGATTGACCACCTGAGAATAATCTCTCAATCTGATGTCGTGGTTACCTGTTGCCATAATAAAGTTTTTGACAGGTGTGTTTCTGAGATAGTTTTCTACCACTTCGTATTCACATTCGAGTCCGTTTTCACTGACATCACCTGCAACAACAAGCGCATCAAAATCAATAGAAGAGTTGCAAAGGTCTTCACTTATTCCGTGCATTACAGGCTCACGTTGGAGAAGATAATCAGAAACCTGTGTATCAGCTAATGCAACAAAAGTGAGCTTGATGTTGTCTTCATGAAGTGCTTTTATAGAGGATTGTGTTGAAGGGGCAACGTATGGATAAATCAAATAATAGATTGCCATACAGATAGTAAAAATTTTTGATAACATTTCTTTATTCCTTTTTCTGATAGTTTCAGTGCTTGTTTAGTTGATAATAAAAGAAAAAGAGCATATCGTCAAATTAATGTGCCCTTTTGTCTGGCCGTTTGTTTTCTTGATGGTTGCCGTGATGCTTCAGAAAACATATGGCATTAAACTATGCAATTTTCTATAAAATCGTATATTAAATAGTCGTATCCGGAAATTGTTTTAGTCCAGCGATCATATTCGCCGTCGCAGTTAGGATAATTGTCCTTGTAATCATATTTTGGAAAACCGAGTTTAATCTGATTTCCTTCCACGATACATTTAACTTCGGAAAATTTGTCGTCCCCGGATTGAGGTGTTTCTGTTTTTGTTGACAAAAGATTGTTGGATTGTAAATCACAAAAATTGATTTCGCCTGTCTTTGATTCAATCAATGCAACAATATTTTCATTTTTGAATTCAACTTTTGTCAGAGAAACAAATCCGGATGCCAGGTTTATCAGTTCACCGTTCGGACATTTGATGCTGTCAAAAACCACGTTGTGTTCCATACTGCACTGCTCCTTTAAATTTTTATTTCATGATTTCTTACCTATCATTTTTTCATAATCTTCTTTAGTCAATCCGTATAAATCATGGTCATTCATAAAATAAGGGACTTCAATTTTATAATTTTCAATTGTATTTAAATCAACATTAAAGTCTCTATTACCTAATAAGGAATTACCAAAAGGACGTTTCGCAAATAGCTTATTATATGTTTCAACTCCGTTAATATC
>JAFOEP010000132.1 GCA_017380115.1 Clostridia bacterium
GCAATGTCAAACATTTCATATTCCTGACCTGCTTTGAGGGTAAGACCTTCAACATCTTTTTTAATGTTAAAATCATCATCTTTCATATCAACCTCAAAGAGTGTGTAACCTTTTCTTTCACTCTTTGAGCCATAAAGCGTAATTTCTTTTTCACCTTTTTCACGGAAATAGCAATATGTATAGCCGTGGAACTTGCCTTCTTCACCGTATTTTTCAAAATGGTAGTCACCTGAAAGACCTGCAAAATGAGCAGTAAATTTTGAAACTTTTGCAACTTTAATAAGGCCGTCAAATTTGTCGTGTTTTGAGAATTCTCTTGATGTTGTCCAAGCCTGATAGCCGTTTGCATAGAATAAATCGTCATCGTCAAAATCTCTTTCGCCTTTAAGAATAAATTTTGACATTGTCATATTCTTTCTGGCGATAAAAACACCTTTTATGCTATCTTTTGTTTCTTCAAGCCTGAAAGAAAAATTCTCGTTGTCAAATTCTTTGTGTACTACCTTTGATGCACCTACTGTTATTTCTGAATAGAGTTTAAACATCATAAAGTTCTCCTGATTACATAATTTTACTTATACAATAAATCTTATCATAGAGAAGTCGTAAAATCAACAAAATTCAAACGTTAAAGGTTTTTTCATACACTTCATTCATAGAAATAGCATCATAAATAACCAGATCCTGATCATATTGTCTGTATGCATTTTAAAAAACTCTTTGATCAGCTGTGCATCATCCAACCGTTTGGCATCAACGAAAGCTTTATATGTTTTTTTGATAAACACTGCATTGGAATAGCATTTTTCGCCGCCGATATACTTTCTAAATTAAGTATTTTCCCCACGACAAGCGAATCCATCAGCGGATATATGTTCTGAATGATACGCACCCAGATACAAGGTATTGCAAATTTTACTATCTTTTTGAGTATGTCACCATTTACCATATTGCGCACCTACAATTGAACAAATCAAATCAATAAAAAAGTCTTAATATTCTTTATAATCCAATTATACAAACGGTTTGTATGGCTTTCAACAGAGATTTCAAACATTTTTATTGCACTTTTCGAACATCTATGTTAAGATTGTATTGGTGATAATATGAAACCTGTCAGAATAATTCCCATAAATGTATTATATACTCTGGATTTTGAACTGACGTCAATTTTTGCACAACGTCAGATCTGGTTGGATGGTGTACTCTTCAAAAAAGAAACGCCGAGAAATCAGAGCGCTTTGATCTATCTTAACGGATGCACCGGAACATATACCGATCTCATAACCTCCGAAAGTTTCTTTGCGCCTTGCAAATCTCTTGTGTATTTACCGTACGGTGGGAGATATACCGTTTTGAATATCCAAAGCAAGATACACGAGCCGGATGCTTATCTTGTGGAATTTAATATGTTGCAAAACGACGAATGCTTTGCGCTTGCCCGCAAGCCGTTTTTAATTACCACAGCAAACCCCTATTATATGGAAAAATCTATGCGTGAAACGGTCGATTGTTATGAATCCATTCCTCATTCTCCCGCACTGTTAAAATCCAGAATCTTTGAGATGCTGACACAAATCTCCAAAGATGATAACACCTTCAAAAAGCAAATATATGCAACCATTTCCCCTGCGCTGGAGTATATGAACAAATTCCCTTACGACACTGTTTCTGTCGAACACTATGCCAAAATGTGCGGTTTGAGTAGTGGTGGCTTCAGAAGACTGTTTAAACAGTATATGGGAAAAAGCCCACGCGACTACGTCATTGACGCCAAGATCACATCTGCAAAAACGTTGCTTGAAGAAAGTGAACTATCGGTAAAAGAAATATCCGAATTTTTAAACTTTGAAAGCACCTCTTATTTTTGCAGATTGTTTAAAAACAGAATTCTCGTTTCACCATCACAATTCAGAGACAGTAAAAAGAATCAGATTCTATAAAAATTTATAATCATAACGAAAGGAAAATCGAAATGAAAAAGAGAGCAATTAAAACTGTTGTTATTTGTGTATCTGTATTGTTGCTTTTAGCTGTTTGCTTTTTCTGCAACGCATTTTTTGGTAATCCTGTTTCAAAGTTGATGGCAAGGCATAACGCTCAAAAATATCTGCAATCCGAATTTTACGGAACAGATTACGAAATTGAAAGAGTATCTTATGACCTGAAAACAGGATGCTATAACGTTTATATTTTTTCACCTATCAGTCAGGACAGCAGCTTTACTGTGAACACAAATATGATAGGCAGAATTTTATATAACGACTACAAATTGCGTGTTAATGACAGATGGAACACTGCTCAAAGGTTAGATGCACAATACAGAAAATCAGTCGACTATTTACTTGAAAATCTCAAATACAATGTTACGTTAGGTTATGGCACGTTAGAATTTGATGTTGAAGAAGGCGAAGCTCTTGCAAAAGATGCCGTCAGACAATCTGATTTAGAGCTTGACAAAATCTATAATATACAAGAAATTGCAAGAACAAACGGTCACCTTGTTGTATATATCAACTCTGACAACATTACATTTGAAAAAACATCAGAGATTTTGCTTGAAATAAAAAAATTGTGCGACGAGAATAAAATTAAATTTTACAAAACAGATTTCACTCTGCAAAACGAACAAGCCGACGGCACAACAACTGACGATAATCGAATCAGCCTGAGAGGGTTTTTGTATGACGATATTTGCGAAGATAATTTGTTGGATAAAGTGAAAAAATCATACGAAGAAACTCAGGAATATTTCAAAGAGCAGGACAAGATCAAACAAGAAGAAATTGAAAGTTATCAGAAAAACTGAGATTTCAAAAAACAAATATAACGAAAACGACGCTCGGCTAACGCCAAGCGTCGTTTTTTACTGTATTGAAAATTTAGCTTTAAGTTCCTCTATTGTTTCGTAGTTTTTAATGCACAGCAGAAAAATCAATATAACTGCATTTATGCCAATGGCAACAAGCCACAAATATGCAAATATATGATATTTTATAAAACACACTGCTAACATTATCATACTCAACAAAATACCGAGAACAGCATAGGAAGAAGCCCTCTTGCAATTCTTGAAGTCAACAAATATCACGGCAATCAAGGCTATCATAACCAGAATAAAACAAACAGGCAGATAACTTTTAAAGCAAATTTGCAGACTGCCTTCCTCTATGTAGCTGACAAAAGCACAGACAAGTGCGAAGGAATAAAAATTCATTACTACGAAATTGCCCGAATAAAGCTGTTTGACTGTAATCGGTCTGACAATTAATGTCCAGATACAAGGCAAAAGACAAATTCCCGTTGCAAGAATCCACTTGTCAATGACACCGATTCTGAACAAAACTATGCTCAGCAAAGCACAGCTAATCCATAGTGCCAGAAAAAAAGGAAAAGGATTTCTTTTATGCTTTTTAATTTTAACCTTTGGATATTCTGCCGTACGAACGCCTTCAATCAAAGGTGCATCATCATAGGTCTCAGAATTGCACAAAGGACATATAGTATAATTTTCAGGAAGGTCTACATTACATTCTCTGCATCTCATTGTTTTCCCTCCCAATCACTGCTCTCAACACGAACTCTCATACCAAGTCCCGAAAGCGTTTTATAAAAAATGCGAATCACATCAGTCTGCTTTGATGCAACATTAAAGCAGATATTCAATTTGTCGTCAATGCTGTTAACTGTGCAGCCGACAGCATTTCTCGGCCCTCCGGTAAAAACCACCATACGCTCAATATGTTCTTTCATCTCAGGAGGCATTTTGCAAGCGCCGAGATTTGAAAGAGTACAAGCAAATTTCTGTTGTCCGTTTTTGTAGCCGATTTTCAGCACTAAACGTTTTATACCATTTGGAAGAATTCTTACGGCGGGATTAGCTGCCGCAGACACGTTCATTGCTATATTTCGTTCAAGCACCTCTTTTTCAGTACCCTTTTTAATCTTCCCTCTGATACTTTCAACAACCTCGTCAAGCGTTGCGCTCTTGTCAGGATTTAAAAGAGTTCCGACATTTGTAAAAAGAGAAAAATTCCTCATCGAATTGAGATTAAATACAGGTCTGAGAGATACGGGAACGGAAATCTTGATAGGCTTTTTATTTCCGTCAGGAGAACATTGATAAAGCGAATAAATAAAAACTGCCGTCAGAAAATCAGTGATCGTAATATTGCGAGGCTTGCAATAAGCATTAACATCCTCAATGGGTACCAGCCCCTCAAACAGACGGTTATAATCAGGAATCGGATTAATTGTATGCTGATAACTGGCTTCTTCTTTGCGGCTCATTCCCCTTTTGGATTTGTCGTAAATCTTCTTGAAACAATCCTCTGTTTCATCAGTTAAAGGTGTTTCCTTTATGTCCGTAAGAAACTCACTTTGAGGTATGTCAACGCCTTTGAGACGAAGATATTCTGAGGTAAGAGTTTTTAGAACATTTATCGTTGCACCACCGTCAGCAATGCCGTGAAAAACTTCAATGCAAATCCTACGCTTGTAATAAATTATTTTAATTGCAGGAACGTTTCTGTGCCATCTCGGTACAAATTGAACAGGATAAAGATGCTCTTGCTCAATTATCGGCATTTCATTTGTTTTTTCAAGATATGGCCAGAAGAATCCAAATCTGAGTTGTACAAAATATGACGGAAATCTTGGCATAATAGCCTTGACTGCCCGTTCAAGAATTTCAGGGTCAATATCTTCTTTCAGCACAAAACCAACGCGATAACAGCATATCCACTTTCTGTTTGCTGAATAAGGATATATTGTTGCAGCATTATCAAGCTCATACCACAATTTTTCTTTATCAGCCATTTTTTACCTCCGA
>JAFOEP010000133.1 GCA_017380115.1 Clostridia bacterium
CTCCTATCCAAGCACACTCAAAATTCTGTTCAATATTCCCGTCATCATTAAAAAGCCAACTACAATTAATATGCTTCCGCAAACTTTATTTATCACATTGTAATGCTTTTTAATAAAATTAAATGCCGTTTTCAATCTGTCAATAAGCATTGCACTCACAACAAAAGGAATGCCAAGTCCGAGCGAATATGCAAGAAGCATCATTACCCCTGTTAATGTTTCCCCTTGCTGAGAAGCCAACATCAGAGCTGACCCGAGGAATGCTCCGACGCACGGCGTCCAACCGATTGAAAATATTATTCCAAACAGCATCGTAGAAAAGAATCCAAGTTCCCTTCCGGTGTTAAATCTTTTCATTCCTTTGAAAATGCTCAGCTTAAATATTCCAAGAAAATTAAGACCAAAAAAGACCACTATTGCTCCTGTTACAATATTAAGAACCATCTGATAATTTTTAAGAAAACTCCCTACCGTACCTGCAAGAGCACCAAGCAGAACAAAAATCAATGTGAAACCAAGAACAAATCCGATAGCGTTTTTAAGCGTTTTCTTTGAGCTTCGTTGTTCATTGCCCCCTGCAAAATATGAAATATAAATTGGCAACATTGGTAACAAACAGGGCGATATAAAGGTTATGATACCTTCCAAAAATGAAATAACATACTGCATTTTATTGTCCTTTCTGATTTTGTTGTCCAATAAATTTATTATATTTTAATTATAACACATTTTTTCAAAAACACGCAACAATTACAATTAATTTTGAATATCACAAAAGCCAACTATCATCAAGCGATAGTTGGCTTTTCTTATATTATCATATGTGATATCTTTGTTCCGAGCAAAATATTTACACATTTTCCAAAGAATATACTTTGCTGTACTGTTCAAGGTGTTCTCTATATTTTTCTTTGTCGTTTTTAATATCCTTAACCGATTCATGCAAGTTAAGGTTTCCAAGGCTGATGTCTGTAACGCAACCCGCTATATTAGAACAATGGTCTGATACACGTTCCAGATTTGTGAGTAAATCTGACCAGACAAATCCTACTTCAATTCCACAACCACCCTGTTGCATACGTAAAATATGATTTGTTCGAAGCGATTCCTTCAATTCATCAATAATCTGTTCAAGAGGTTCAACAAGTTCAGCGGATGAAGTGTCGTTATCAAGAAACGACGAAAGAGAAAGATTAAGTATTTCATTGACAGCAGATACAAGAACTCCCATTTCTTTTTCTGCTGCTTTTGAGAATGTCAGATCCTTTTCTTTCATTTCCTCAACTGAAACAATAACATTAACTGCGTGGTCAGAAATTCGTTCAAAATCTCCGATGATTTTCAACAATTTTGCAGCCTCGTTACTGTCTGCGTCACTTATACTTCTCATACTGAGTTTAACAAGATATGTTCCAAGAATATCTTCGTAATGGTCTGTTCTTTTTTCAGCTTTCCTGATATCCTGTGCAAGTTCAGGTGAATATTCTGAAAGTAATTTAAGTGAATCTTTAAATGCGCCAACCGCACAATTTGCCATTTCATTCGCTATAACACGGCAACGCTCCAAAGCAATTGCAGGTGTGTTGAGCAAACGTACGTCCAATTCCGTTTCAGTTTCTTCTCCCTTGGAATCAGGAACAAGGTGGCAAACCAATTTTTCAAGGAATCCTGCCAACGGTAACATCAATACTGTGCAGAGTATATTGAATATTGAATGTGAAACTGCTATTTCAAACTGTGAAACAGCCTTGCTAAGAATTACCGGAGCAAGAATTGCCTTAACTATACAGAATATTGCAAGGCCTACACATGTGCCGATTACGTTGAAGCTAAGATGCACCATTGCTGCTCTCTTTGCGTTTTTGTTTGCTCCCACTGATGACAAAACAGCTGTTATAC
>JAFOEP010000134.1 GCA_017380115.1 Clostridia bacterium
ATTTCCATTAACTCATAAATTTTTGGAACAATGCCACAGGTTGAAAGTGAAATGTGGCGCATTCCAATATTTAAACCACCTTCAATGCCGACAAGTTCTAAAAATTTTGCAACCTCTTCAAAATTGTCAAGTGGTTCACCCATTCCCATCAGAACAATGTGAGAAACCCTGATATTTTCATCATTCTGGGCAGAATGAATCTGACTGAGTATTTCAGATGCCGTGAGATTTCTTACAACTCCGTTTACAGTTGAAGCACAAAATTTGCAGCCCATTCTGCATCCGACTTGCGATGAAACGCATAATGAATAACCGTATTTATATTTCATCAGAACTGACTCAATAAATTCACCGTCGTTTAATCTGAAAAGATATTTGACTGTTGAATCAATTTCTGAAACTCTTTTTCTTTCTATTGCGCAATTATATATTTCAAAATTACTCTCAAGAATATCTCTGTGTTTTTTCGATATGTCTGTCATTTCTTCAAATGACATAACACCTTTTTTATGTAACCAACTGAACACCTGACGAGCTTTGAAATTAGGAAAATCAAATTTCTTTAATTCAATTGTTAATTCATCAATATTAAGAGATTTAATATCAATCTTCTCCACAAATTGACTTCCTTTCAAACAACGCAACAAAAAATCCGTCTGTATCGCATTTTCCCGGTAAAATATTTATCGTGTTACCTTTTACTATACCAAACTCTGAGAACTTATTTATTTCAACAGCTTTGAATTCTTCATGTTCTTTTAAAAACCGCTCACAATTACGTTCGTTTTCGTCATAATTGAGCGTACAAGTTGAATAAATCAACATTCCACCAAGTTTGACATATTTTGATGATATACACATTATATGATATTGCAAATCCGATAATTTGTCAATATCTTCTTTCAATTTATATCTGATTTCAGGCTTCCTTCTGATAATGCCAAGTCCTGAACACGGCACATCACAAAGCACCCTGTCAAACTCACCAAATAAATCATTTTCTTTTGATGCGTCATTGGCTTTTGTCTGAATAATACTTATGCCCAAACGGCTCGCACCGTTTTCAATAAGTTTTAATCTATGCTCATAAATATCGCAGGAAACTAATTGTCCCTTATTGTTCATATATTGAGAAATAGTGAAGCTTTTTCCACCCGGTGCAGCACACACATCAAGAACTTTTTCGTTTTCCTTTGCGTCAACTAAATTGCAACAGATTTGTGACGACAAATCCTGAACATGAAACAATCCTTCTTTATATGCTTTTGTGTTTGCAGGGTTACCCTGTAATTTTATTTTCAGAGCACAAGGAAGGCTGTTTGTTTTTTCACAGATTATTTCCTCTTTTTCAAGGATTTCAACAAGCTTATCTGTATCTGTTTTCAGGCTGTTTGCCCTCAGATATACAGGCACACTTCCTATGCTGTTCTCAAGAATATTTACAGTTTCTTCTTTTCCATAATTTTTTATAAATTCATCGCATATCCATTTTTCGCACGAATATTTAATGCTCAGATAGTTTTCGTCATTCTCATCAGGATATTTAAGACTGTTTTTTGAGACATTCCTCAACACAGCATTAACAAGACCTGACGCATACTGGCATTTGTTGTTCTTGGTCAGTTTCACACTTTCATTGACTGCTGCTGCCGAATGTACTTTATCCATAAAAAAAATCTGATAAGCCCCAAGTCTTAAAACAGTAAGAACTTGTGGCTTTAATTTTTTAAGCGGTTGTTTGAGATATAGCGACAAATTATAGTCAAGAAGTTTTATTCTTTCGATAACGCCATATACCAACGCACTTATATATTTTTTATCAAGCGTTGACAATTCATATTTTTCAAGATATGAATCAAGCAAGAGATTTGAATATGAACTTTGCGATTGAACTTTATACAGTATTTCAAAAGCTATTTGTCTTGTGTTTTTCATTTATTAACTCCTGTTATTTCTTCTTGAAAACAAAAGTACAAGTCTCAAAAGGTTAGCAAGAGATGTTGCCAATGCAGCAACATAAGTTAAAGCAGCAGCTTTCAGAACTTTGACTGCGCCCCCTACTTCATCATCATAGAGAAGTGATGTTTCCTCAATAACTTTTATTGCACGTCTGCTTGCATTAAATTCAACAGGCAGAGTTACCAACTGAAAAACTGAAACAAGTGAATATAAAATCAAACCGAATGTTGTCAAAAAACCGCCAATCGGTTCAGAAAAGAACAAGCCTATCAAAGCTATTGGAATACCTAATGTTGAGCCAATATTACAAATCGGCAAAATATTGTTTCTGATTTTTATAGGTAAATAGCTGTTTGCATATTGTGCAGCATGTCCCGCTTCATGACAAGCTACTCCCACTGCAGCTATCGAAGCTGATGAATAAACTTCCTGTGAAAGTCTGATTTTATTGCTTCGAGGGTCAAAATGGTCGCTCAATTTTCCGTTTACACATTCTATTGCAACGTTTGTTATTCCATAATAATTCAGCACTGCCTGTGCAGCCTGTGCCCCTGTTATCCCTCTTGAGTTTCTGATTCGTGAATATTTGTTAAAGTTGGATTTTACTCTTGATTGAGCAATCAAAGCAAATACAAGTGCAGGGCCTACTATTATAAGATAATACCAATAACTCAAAAAGTATCCTGACATTATATTCCCAAATCCACCGTAATACATTTTATCACCTTCCAAAAAATGCATTTTCTTTTATACTGTTTCCGGCA
>JAFOEP010000135.1 GCA_017380115.1 Clostridia bacterium
AATTTTGTTCGAGAAACAAAAAATTCCTTATGTGGTGTCAGCGTTTGATGCGTTGTAAAAATAAAAGGGAAAACAAAAAGCGGTGGGTATTAAATACCTACCGCTTAATTTTTTCTATTGTATTACATCTGTTCAAGGATGTATTTTTTTACGTCTTCCAATTTACTGCGTTGCCAGTCTTTGTCCTTTTCTTTTTCAGCAAGAGGGCAAATTATAAAGAAATCAAGAGTTTCACCCGGCACACGTCCCGTTCTGAGTGGCTGAGAAAAATGCTCTTTCCATTTTTCTTCGGAAGCGTCTTTGAATTCGTCAGGGTTGAGATAAGTTTGTTGCCTTTTCGTTGCAGCAATAAGCATTTTTGCGTTGAGAGGTGCAAGTAAATTGTATTCTTCCTCCTGAACATCCGTAAAAATTCGTGGAAGTTCAGCTTTAACAATGTGTTCGGACCCACGCAATATTTCCAGACCGAATGGCTCCCACGAAAAATCGGTTTCGGTAAAGTTTATTTTCACAAGCAAACCAAATTCCGTGTTAAACTGAGAACGTTGATAATCAGTGTCAAAAATAAAATTACCCAAGGAATAGAAAATTATTTTGTCCCCGACAGTTTCATAATTCATAGGAACATGAGGATGATGATTTATAACTATGTCCGCACCCATTTCAAGATACTTGTGAAATCTTTCTCTGGTGTATGGTGAAGGAAGTGCAGTGAATTCTTCACCTGCATGGGCAACAACAACACACCAACGGCAAGTTTTTTTGATTTCATTGATAGTGTTCTGAATTGCATCGAGGTCACTCCAACTGTAACAACCTGCTTTGTTTTCATCGGCTTTTCTACAAGCGCGTTGATAACCCACACCAAAAAGACCTATTCCACCTGCTTCATCGAGAATTAAAGGCTTTCGGGCTTCATCAATATTCATTCCTGCACCGATTGTGTAAGCACCGTTCTTCTTTGCATAATTCAAAGTGCTTTCAACGCCCATTTCCCCGGCATCCATAATATGATTGTTGCAAATGTTCCAGACGTCTGCGTGCATATTGTTCAAAACTTTTGTGGCAGCAGGGTCAATTGTGTGCAACAACTGCTGGACGCCACTTTTTGTGGTGTTTTGCTCAACTGAGGCAATCGGCCCTTCAACGTTAGTAACAACGTGATTTGCACTATGCAAAAAATCAAGAATATCGGAAGAAAGAAGTTCCTCGTCATCCCATTTGCCATACATATATCGGTCAAATCCGATATCGCCTGTGAATACTATGGAAGATTTGTTTTTCATGGCGTGTATCCTTTCAGAAAATAACATATATTTATTATATCACGGCAAAAGAAAAAGAGCAAGGCAAACGAGTGGTGTGAAAAGAAAAAATCAAGTGCCATAACTGAAATTGCTATGAGCACTTGATTTGTTATAAATTTCTCTTTTGTTAAATCTGTAAAAATGATTTTTTTGTATTGATAATTTGTTTGCTTGGTCAATTGATAATAACTTTATACAACAAGTTTTTAGTTAAATCAGGAGAGTGAGGATTAATTTAAATAAAGTTTATAATAATCATAATATTTACCTTCTTGGAAAAAAACAGGGTTTTTTGAAGTGTCTATAAATTTATAAGGAATGTAATATTCATTGCTACTACCATTCAAAATTTCAAAAATCACATAATTTTTTTCTTCTATTCTATCAGTTATTTTTAAAACTCCATTTCCTTCATC
>JAFOEP010000136.1 GCA_017380115.1 Clostridia bacterium
AGATCTTCAAGTTCATCAGGTACAAGTGAAAGAGAGTTTACGATATTATGTTTTCTTTGCATCTTTGTTCCTGTTTTTGCCCACGGTTTTTCAGGCATTTCTTTAAATTTCAAAACAAGTTCAACAGGTTCCATCATCTGTACCATTGTTCCGTCGGCAAGAATCATTGATGTCATTCTGTATTCATCTGCAAGGTCAAAGCCTTTGATTGTCAGCTCTGCCATTTCCTGAACAGATGCAGGTGCCAGAACGATCATTTTAAAGTCGCCGTGTCCGCCACCTCTTGTTGCCTGGAAATAATCTGACTGGCTTGGCTGAATTCCTCCAAGTCCGGGACCTCCACGCTGTACGTTGACAACAAGTGCAGGAAGGTCTGAACCGGCAAGATATGACAAGCCTTCACTTTTAAGTGATATTCCCGGGCTTGATGATGATGTCATAACTCTATAACCTGTTGATGACACTCCATATACCATATTTATTGCAGCTATTTCACTTTCTGCCTGAAGAAATGTTCCTCCGATTTTCGGCATTTTCTTTGCCATATATGCAGCAATTTCTGTCTGCGGTGTGATCGGATATCCGAAATAATGACGGCAACCTGCAATCAATGCAGCTTCAGCTATTGCCTCATTACCTTTCATCAATACTTTATCAGCCATTTATTTCACTCACCTTTCAACCTTAATTATACAATCAGGACACATTGTTGCACAAAATGCACATCCGATACAATTTTCTTCGTTTACTGCTTCAACAGGATGATGTCCCTTTTTGTTAATTTTGTCCTCTGCAAGTTTCAACACCTGTTTCGGACAAGCATCTACGCAAAGGCCGCAACCCTTGCAGTTATCCGTTTTAAAGGTTAATTTTGCCATATTTTTCTCCTCCATTATATAGGTTTCTTTTGAAGTCTGAGAGAAAACAGATTTTCTGTTTCTTTCTCTAAGCTTTTATATATTTTTTCTTCAACACTTGTCATAACTATCGGCAATGATGTTTTTTTCGACAATTCTTTGGCCATTTCAAAAGTTCTGAGAATATCTTCAGGTGTTGTTGATTCTCCGAGGTTTGAATTGTTGATTAAGCCTGTGATTTTAATATTACAGGCAATTTCAATTTCTCTCATTACTTCAATCATTGAATCAACGTCCTGAGTCAACGGTCTGTAGAAGTTCACAACCATCAACATTTCATAGTCGTTTTCTTTCTTGATTTTCTCGCTTAATCTTCCAAGCGCCAAAGCCCCTCTGTCGTCACCGCCGACGTCAATGATTACATTGAGATTTTTGTCATCTGTTATTGCATACATATCTTGCGGAAGTGCAGGAATGTCCACATTCGTGTTCGCATATTCAGAACATATCAGACGAATATTTTTTTCTTTAAAATCTTCAATACTGTCTTTTGTCCTGAAATACGGATTTACAATATCCAAATCTGCTATTGCAACATTTTCTTTTTGATTTTTCAAATCAAACGCCATATTTACTGCAATATTTGTTTTTCCGCTTCCATAATGGCCACACAACAGCGTTATTCTTTTATAATCTCTCATTTTAATACCCAATTAAAGTTTATTTCTTTGGATTTTTCCACTTGTTGTTTTTGGAAGGCTGTCTCTGAAAACAACAATTCTCGGATATTTATATGGAGCAGTATGTTTCTTGACGTAGTTCTGAATTTCTTTTTTAAGTTCATCAGATTCCTCTGTGCCCTCAACAAGAACAATACTTGCTTTTACAACCTGTCCTCTTACTTCATCAGGTGCAGCGCTTACGCCACATTCAAGAACATATGGAAGTTCCATAATAACACTTTCAATTTCAAACGGTCCGATTCTGTATCCGGAAGATTTGATAACATCATCAACTCTGCCGACATACCAATAGAATCCGTCTTCATCACGCCACGCTGTATCACCTGTATGATAAAATCCGTCACGCCATGTGTTTTCTGTTTTTTCTTTATCAAGATAATATTCAACAGCAAGTCCACAAGGCATACCGTCACGCAAGTCAACAACTATTTCTCCTGTTTCACCAACAGGTACTGATTTTCCATCAGCATCAACTATATCAACTTTGTATGTCGGCGACGGTTTACCCATCGAGCCTATCTTATGAGGTGCACCTACAAGGTTTCCTATTATCATCGTGCTTTCAGATTGACCGAATCCTTCAATTATCTGCAATCCTGTTGATTTCTCAAATTGACGGTATACTTCCGGATTGAGTGCTTCACCTGCTGTTGTCATATGTTTAACTGATGATAAATCGTATTTTGATATGTCCTGTTTTACCATCATACGAAGCATTGTCGGTGGTGCGCAGAATGTCGTAATATTATATTTTTTGAACATCGGCAAAATATCTGCCGCATCAAATCTGTCAAAGTCATACACAAAAGTTGCAGCTTCACAAAGCCATTGTCCGTAAAGCTTACCCCACATTGATTTTGCCCAACCTGTGTCTGATATTGTAAAATGAAGTCCGTCAGGGTCAACATTATGCCAATATTTTGCTGTGTGGAAATGTCCGAGTGCATACTTATAATTATGTACAGCAATTTTCGGATAGCCTGAAGTTCCTGACGTGAAGAACATAAGCATATAATCATCTCCGCCCGGAGCATCGTCTCTTCTTCTGTAATGAGTGCTGTAAAGCTGATATTCTTCGTCGAAGTTTCTCCAACCTTCTCTTTCTTCGCCAACAATTATTTTATTTACCAATCCGGGACATTTTTCTGCCGCAATTTCAACCTGGTTGGCAGTATCTCCGTCTGATGTGCAAATGATTGTGGTTACTCCCGCTTTTTTGAAACGGTATTCAAAATCGTGCTCCAACAACTGATTTGTTGCAGGAATTGCTATTGCACCGAGTTTATTGAGTCCTATCATCGCATACCAGAATTGGTATTTTCTTTTGAGAACAAGCATAACCTTGTCGCCTTTTTTGATTCCAAGTGACTTGAAATAGTTTGCGCACTGGTTTGATGCTTTTCTGACGTCGGAAAAAGTGATTCTTCTTTCAGTTTTATCTTCTGAAATATGAAGCATCGCAAGTTTCTCAGGCTCACGTCTTGACAATTCATCAACTCTATCAAAAGCAAAATTGAACTTTTCTGTATTCTTAAATTTTATTGACGTAGGTGTTCCGTTTTCGTCTTCTTCAAC
>JAFOEP010000137.1 GCA_017380115.1 Clostridia bacterium
AGTATCGGAAACAAAGAAATAATAAATATGATCCATTCTTCGGATATTTTTTCACGAAAAACGTCGACAAACCAATTGGCCAAACTCTCTGCCATCCTGAATTACCCCCGATTAAAATCGATTCCCTTCTCCCAAAATCAAGTTTCTATTTCATTGAGATACTTTTCGGCTTTTTCAATAATTACTTTATCGTTCGGAAACTTCAACGCTTTTAATGCGTTAAGATATTCCAGCCAGATATAATCTTCAATTTCTTCTTTTTGGATTATTGTTTTTGTATCACGTGTTGTGGCAAGAAAAATTGCAACAGATTTTTCAATTTTACCTTTAATTGAATATCTGCTGTTTTCAACAAAATCGGGCAACACATCAATGTGTATTCCTGTTTCTTCAAGCACTTCACGTTTTGCAGTTTCAATTTCCGTTTCACCACGTTCAATGTGACCTTTCGGAAATCCCCAATTAGAGCTTCTTCTGTTTTTTATCAGCAGATATCGTCTTTTCCCGTTAATTATTCTGCTGACAACTGCACCACAGGAATGTTCATAAAGACATTCAAGTGTAAAATCTTTTTCCATTTCACAGATAGCGTCATGAATCTGATTTTCAATGAAACGCATTCTTTTTGGTGCAACAACGTATGCTTCACCATTTTTTCTTTTAATAATTGCAATGACTCTGCCGTCAAAGTTTTTCACAGGATGGTTAATCCCCATAACATACGCTTTTTTACTATGGGTAGCTACATTAAAATTGTTTCGGATAACTCCATAATTGAGTTTATAATGATAACCAAACTGTTTGTTGTAAGAATCAATCGGCTGAGTAATGCTGACTTTAACATATTTTCCTAACATTACTATTCTCCTGACGTGTTGCATTCAGACTGCAACACAAATAACAAACTATGATGACATTATACTATTTCTTTTCAAAAAAAACAATACTTATTGCAAAAATAAAATCGGCACACAGATACCTGTTATTATACCGGTAAATGTGTGTCGATAATAATTATACATTTTTTATATTGATTTACATACTTTTTATATCGTCTTCTGTTATCAATTTTATTCCGTTTTCAATCAGAATTTTTTCTGCTTTATCGTTGTCTTTTACTCTTGCAACAACATAGGCATTTTTTCTCAGGACGGAAATAAATGCGTACAGATATTCAATGTTTATTCCATTTTGCGAAAGAATAGATATAACCTTTGACATACTTCCTGTTTCGTCGGTCACTGCGAATCCGACAACGTCGGTTGCCTTGACAATATTTCCGTTTTCTTCAAGAGCCTGTTTAGCTTTGTCGATATCGTTGACAATCACTCTGAGTATTCCGTAATCCTGTGTGTCGGCAATTGATAATGCTTTTAAATCAATTTGGTTTTTTGCAAGTGTTTCAGTCACTTCTACAAGTGCGCCTTCTTTGTTTTCAACAAATACTGATAACTGTTTTATAGCCATAAAAACGCCTCCTATCAATAAAGCTTTCTTTTGTCTATCACTCTGACTGCTTTGCCTTCGCTTCTGACAATTGTTTTAGGTTCTACAATTCTGACTTTTGCATAAATACCAAGCACTGATTTGAGTTCCTCTGTGATTTCATGTTCTTTGCCGGAGATGTCATTAACAGTGTCTGAAAACAGTTCAGGTGTCATTTCAACAAGAACTTCAATTGTGTCGTTGCTCTTGACTCTGTCAACTATAATCTGATAGTTTGAAGTGAGTCCTTTGTTCAGAAGTACCATTTCGATTTGTGATGGGAACACGTTAACACCTTTGACAATCAACATATCGTCGCTTCTTCCCATCGGTTTTGCCATTTTGATCAATGTTCTTCCACAAGAACATTTTTCCTTTGTCAGAACGCATATATCTCTTGTTCTGTAACGAAGAAGCGGGAAAGCTTCTTTTGAAATACAGGTGAATACCAACTCACCTTTTTCACCATAAGGTAACACTTCTTCTGTTTCAGGATTAATAATTTCAGCAATAAAATGGTCTTCGTTAATATGCATTCCCTTCTGAGCGCTACATTCAAACGCAACACCGGGTCCTATAATTTCAGTGAGTCCATATATGTCGTATGCTTTTAATCCAAGTTTATTCTGGATATCCTGACGCATTTCTTCTGTCCATGCTTCTGCACCAAAAATGCCTGCTTTGAGATTTATCTTGTCTTTAACGCCTTTTTCTTCAATACATTCTCCTATGTAAGATGCGTATGAAGGTGTGCAACATAAAACTGTTGACTGAAAATCTTCCATAAACTGTATCTGACGATCTGTGTTGCCTGATGACATCGGCAATGTCAGGCTGCCAATTTTTTGTGATCCACCATGCAAGCCAAGTCCGCCTGTGAAAAGTCCGTATCCGTAGCAGACCTGAACAACATCATTTTCGTCTGCACCTGCTGCAGTAAGTGCTCTTGCGCAACATTCATCCCAGACATCTAAGTCCTTTTGAGTATAAAAAGCAACAACTCTTTTACCTGTTGTTCCGCTTGTCGAGTGAATTCTGACACAGTTTTTTAAATCTGTTGCAAGTAATCCGTAAGGATATGCGTCTCTGAGATCATCTTTGTTAATCAACGGAAGTTTATATAAATCATCAGTTGATTTGATGTCATCGGGAGTAACCCCTTTTTCATCCATCTTCTTTCTGTAATATTCAACGTTTTCATAAACTCTTTTCACTGTTTCTACAAGACGTTTATCTTGCAAAGCTTTGATTTCCTCAGCAGATGCTGTTTCAATTTCTTTGCTGAAATATTTTTCCATAAACTCAATACTCCTATTAATAATTATACCCAAGCTCAAATGCCTTTTTATTCATTTCAACAAATTTCTCATTAACGCACTGTTCAATTGCTTTGATCCATTTGTCGTAATCAACATGAAAATATTTAGCAAGTCTGCCCATCAGAACAATGTTGACAGCCTTTGTGCTACCTGCCTGATTGGCAAGAGAAAGAGCATCAATGTCATCAATTTTTACGCCTTTTTCTTTCAATTCTTCCAAGATGTTTGCAGGATAGGTTGCAGCTTCAGTTATTACCGGCATAGGGTCTATTTGTTGAGAATTAACTATTATCGTGCCGCCTTTTTTGAGGAAAGGAGTCCATCTGGCTGCTTCAAGTTTTTCAAAGGAGATAATGTATTCTGCTTCTCCCTGTTCAATAATCGGAGAATAAACTTTGTCGCCGAATCTTACATAAGTTACAACCGAACCGCCTCTCTGACTCATTCCGTGAACTTCTGACACTTTTACATCATATCCTTCGTTCATCAGAACTTTACCGAGCAATTTACTTGCAAGAAGTGATCCTTGTCCTCCGACGCCTACTATCATAATACTTTTTGTTTCCATCATTAACAATCCCCGCTTTCTATTGCATCAAATGAACAAAGTTGTGAGCAAACATCACAGCCCACGCAAAGCGTTGTGTCAATATTTGCTTTTTTGTTCTGTATCCTGATTGCAGGACATCCAAGTTTCATACATTTTTTGCAGCCTTTGCATTTGTCTGCATTAACTGTCAACGGAGCTTTTGTTTTTACATATTTAAGCAAAACGCAAGGTCTTCTTGAAATAATAACAGAAGGTTCTTCAACAGCAAGTTCTCTTTTGATTGCTTCTTCACATTCTTTGAGATTGTATGGATCAACCACTGTAACTCTGTTGATTCCGACTGCACGGCAGAGTGTTTCCAGGTCAATCTTTGAAGCAGGGTCACCCTTGAGATTATATCCCGTTGTAGGATTCTGCTGATGTCCCGTCATTCCTGTTATTGAGTTGTCAAGAATAATAACTGTTGAATTTGTTGCATTATATGCTATGTTAATAAGTCCGGTGATGCCGGAATGTATAAATGTTGAATCACCGATTACAGCAACAGTTTTTTGTTCACTTTCTTTGCCAAGTGCTTTGTTGAATCCGTGAATACCGGAAACAGATGCACCCATACAAAGAGTTGAGTCCATAGCTGTCAACGGAGCCTGTGCGCCCAAGGTGTAACAACCGATATCTCCGTGTACTGTTATTTTGTTTTTGGAAAGGCAGTAGAAAATTCCTCTGTGAGGACATCCTGCGCACAATACAGGAGGTCTTATCGGTATATCTGAATCTGCCTTGTCAAATTCTTTTGCTTCAAAGCCAAAAGCTTCTGCAATTGTTCTCTGCGAAAATTCGCCAACGCAAGAAAACAATTCTTTTCCTTCAACTTCAATTCCGATATTTCTGCAATGTGTTTCAATTATTGAATCAAGTTCTTCAATAACAACTACTCTTTTAACTTTACTTGCAAAATCTTTGATGATCTCAACAGGAAGTGGATTTACCATTCCCAATTTCAAGATGTTTGCTTTGTCGCCAAAAACTTCTTTGACATATTGATAGCTTGTTCCGGATGTAATAATACCAAGTTCAGCACCGTTTTCTTCAACCTTGTTGAAAACACAGTCTTCTGAAAATTCAGACAATCTCTTTGTTCTTTCTTCAACAAACGGATGTCTTTTCTTTGCGTTACCCGGCATCATAATAAACTTTGAAGGATTTTTTTCATAAGGTTTGGCTGCAATTTCTTTTCTTTCACCTGTTTCAACTATACTTTGTGAATGAGCAATTCTTGTGCACATTCTCAAAATAACAGGAGTATCAAATTTTTCAGAAATTTCAAACGCTTCTTTTGCAAACAACAAGCTTTCTGCTGAATCTGCCGGTTCAAGCATCGGGACTTTTGAAGCTATTGCGTGATGTCTGGAATCCTGCTCATTCTGAGACGAATGCATTCCCGGATCATCTGCCACGCAAATTACCATTCCTCCGTTAACGCCTGTATATGAAAGCGTATACAAAGGGTCAGCTGCAACATTAAGTCCGACGTGTTTCATCGCACAGCAGCTTCTCTTTCCTGCAAGAGATGCACCGAAAGCAACTTCCATAGCAACTTTTTCATTTGGTGCCCATTCACAATATATATCTTCATATTTTGCTGCAAATTCCGTAATTTCTGTACTTGGAGTTCCCGGATAACTTGAAATTATATCACATCCGGCTTCATACAACCCCCTGGCAACTGCACCATTGCCAATCATTATTTCTTTCATCAACAACACCCTTCCGATGTATTATATAAATATCCTTTTTATTTTACCACTATTTTTTATAGTAGTCAATAAAACAATTTAACCAATTTCCTGAATTTACTTGACTGTTTTAAAAATTGATGTAAAATAATATTGTTGAATAAAAAGAGGTGATTGAAATGATCATTGATTTTCACACACATATATATCCTGAAAAAATTGCAGAAAAAACAATAGATTTTCTTCTTGATAAAATACCTTATGAAGACAAAAAAGCTTCTACAAACGGGACTGTTGAAGGTTTGCTTGATTCCATGAAAAAAAGCAACATTGATTACAGCGTCACTTTGCCGGTTGTGACAAGCCCGAAACAATTTGACAGTATCAACCGTTTTGCCGTTGAAGTAAAGGATACACACGGTATAATCTCTTTTGGCGGTATTCATCCCGACAACGACAATTTTGAAGAAAAGCTTGATTATATTAAACAATCCGGATTAAAAGGAATTAAACTTCATCCGGATTATCAAAACGTTTATATTGACGACAAAAGATATATTGACATCATCAGATATTGTTCAGAAATAGGTTTAAAGGTTATTATCCACGCAGGAATTGATGTCGGACTTCCGACTCCTGTGCATTGTCCACCTGAAAAAGCGTTGAAAATGATAAATGAAGTCAAAGCAGACAAAAAAGACCCTTTTATCATTCTCGCACATATGGGTGGTTGGATGATGCAGAATGATGTCAAAAAGACGCTTTGTGGAAAAAATGTTTATTTTGACACAGGATACTGCCTTGACAAATATTCAGATAAAGATTTGAAAGATATTATCAATCTTCACGGCGCAGACAATATCCTTTTTGCAACTGACGCACCGTGGGGAGACCAGAAGCAATATGTTGACAAACTTTTAAAATTAAATCTTGCTTCTGAAGCGACAGAAAAAATTATGTCTTTAAATGCGCAAAAACTTCTTGAAATATAAAAAATCCACAGAATCTTTTTCCGTGGATAATCAAAACATATATTTATATTTTTCGTTTTTTGCAAGTGAAATATAATTGTCACCTGACTCTATAATGCTGTCAATCAGTTTTATTCCGATTCCTGAAAGCATTTTCTTTGCAAGATATGTTGCTTCAACATCATCTGCTGAAATTATCGCACAATTGTTAGGATGGTTATGCACCATTATAACATATTCGGCGTTACTTCTGATTGCAATTTCCATAATCTTTCTGTTTTCAGCTGAAACTTCTTTACTGTTTCCGTCGCTTATAAGAGCGCAATTTATGAGATTCATATTCCCATCAAGGCAAAGCATATAAACTTTTTCGATGCTCGCTCCGTGAAATTTCATTTTCATAATTTTTGCGACATCTTCTACACCTTTTATCTTGGTTGTGTGCAACATATCATCGTTGTATCTTTTAAAAAATGTTGGCATTGACGACAAAAAAGTTGCAGTGACATTTGTCACTCCTTCAACTTGCATAAGGTCATCATACGACGCATCAAAAACAGCGTGAAACGAACCGAAATGATTTATCAGACTGTGTGCAAGATTGTTTGTGTCCTTATAAGGCACTGTGTGAAACAAAATATATTCGAGCAATTCGTGGTCATGCATATTTTCAAGTGCACCGTTGTTGATTTTTTCTCTGACTCTTGTCCTGTGACCAGAATGGCACTTGTCATTATTTTTCTTTTCCACGCGCTCCACCACCTTTATGGAACATTATATACTATAACTCACAATAAATCAATCAAAGGAATGAAAAACGTTTGAAAAGTTTTATAATAACTCAGAACGACGCAAATCAGCGTTTAGACAAATATCTGACAAAAAGTTTTCCGAACCTGCCCAAAACGCTTATGTACAAATATATCAGAACAAAGCGTATCAAAGTTAATTCCAAAAAAAGCGATATTGCTTATCGTCTCTGCGTCGGAGATGTGATTGACTTATATATTAACGACGAATTTTTTGTTAAACCTGAAACAAGATACGATTTCACTTCCGCATCAGACAAACTCAACATTATTTATGAAGACGAAAACATAATGCTTCTCAACAAGCCAACAGGTCTTCTTTGTCATCCTGATGACAAAGAATATTGCGACACACTTATTTCAAGAATAAAAAAATATCTGTATAACAACAAAGAGTTTGACCCCGATGACGAAAATTCTTTCACTCCTGCTCTTGTGAATAGAATTGACCGCAACACAAGTGGTATCGTTATTGCATCAAAAAATGCACAATCTTTAAGAATTATGAACCAGAAAATGAAAGACCGTGAAATACATAAATTTTACCGTTGTATTCTCATCGGTACTCCGAAAAAATCTTCCGATATTTTAGAGGGATATCTCTTGAAAGACGAAGAAAAAAATAAGGTTTCAATCAGCAAAAAAATTGTTGATGGCGCAAAAACTATCAGAACAAGATATAAAGTTATTGCTTCAAACAATGAATTTTGTCTTGTTGACGTTGAACTTCTGACGGGTCGCACTCATCAGATTCGTTCACATTTTGCTTCTATCGGTCACCCTCTCCTCGGAGACGGAAAATACGGCAAAAATGAAATCGGCAAAAAACGTGGGCACAAAAAACAATGCCTTTGTTCTTATAAACTGATTTTTGATTTTTCCTCAGATGCAGACATTCTCAACTATCTCAACGGCAGAGCTTTTGAAATCAAAGACAT
>JAFOEP010000138.1 GCA_017380115.1 Clostridia bacterium
ATGGGTCTCAAAGCGGGAGCAATTGTAGTAATGCCAAACTTGTCTCCTCAAAAAAACAGAAAGAAATATGAGATATATGAAAACAAACTCTATTCAGGAGATGAATCTGCACAGAGTCTGAAAAATCTTTCAGAATCAATAAAATCAATCGGATATGAAATAGTAGTAGACATAGGAAACGCAAAATAAATAAAACCACATTCGATATCTTCGAATGTGGTTTGTCTTTTTATCAGATGTTATTATTCAGAAATTGTTTTCTTCAATGCTTTTGCAAGCTGGTCAGGGCAGGAGGTGGATTTGAAGCCACATTTTATGCCTTCAAGCTTATTGATTACTTCATCAATTTTCATACCCTCAACAAGACTGGCAATCCCTGAAAGGTTACCGTTGCATCCACCGGAGAATTTAACGTTTTTCAGGCAGCCGTTTTCATCAATTTCAAAATTGATACTTCTTGCGCAAGTGCCTTGGGTTTTGTAAGTATATTCCATAACAAACATTCCTTTAAAAAATAAAAGTAAAAATCAGACAAAAATAAAACAGCCACCCTATTGGATGACCGCTTCAATTATGTTGGCATCGTCCTATTTTCCCGGGCCGTCGCCAGCCAAGTATTTTCGGCACAGGTGAGCTTAACTACCGTGTTCGGGATGGGAACGGGTGGACCCTCACCGCCATTAACACCAACTGTTAAGAACTCGGTTTCAAGAAGCCTTGCCCTTAACGACTTGTTTATTATATCACTGTTGTTTTTGTTTGTCAACACTTTTTTTGAAAAAATTTCAAAAAGTTTTTATTTTTTCAAAACCTTCTCAATTTCAGCAACATAAACCTTGTGGTAGTCCTTCTGGGGATACCATTTTTCATCGTTGCTTTTATCAATGAAATTTTCAGGTTTGATATAATCAGCATACATTACTTTGCAAAACAATACATAATGTGCTTTGTCGACATAAACGCTATTGTTATCAAAAACAGGCTTGATATCTGCCATAGAAATTTTATCAGTATCTCTGCCCGAAAATTTTCCGCAAATACCCATTTCTTTTTTCATTTCGCCATCAAAGAAGCTAAGAGTGAATTTGCCGTCTTTGTCAATGAATTCTTTTGTGTATCTTTGTGGACGAACAAAAACAAATGTAGCATCTTTGCCCCAGATTTCGCCGATTCCACCCCAGCTTACTGTCATAGTATTCCAATTGTTTTCGTTTCCTGCGCTGAGCAATGCCCAATCATCGCTTATCATTTTAACAGCGCTTTCTTTTAACTGTCTGATATCTATTTCTTTCACAAGAATCACCTCTGTACTATTATAGTGTAAAACTTTTATGAATAGTACTCTTCAAGTGTTTTAACGTCATTGGCTCCAAATGCACCATCAAAAACAAAGAAATCATCTGTTAATACAGATACATTGTTTGATGAGTTGTTGTGTGAACCTGAAGAGTTGTTGCCGATGGTCAATTCTAATTTATCGGCATCTTCAAAGAATTTGTCGTCAATATTGAAAGTACATTCCTTTTTGAAATTATAATAAACTTTAAGCTGACGTGTTTCTTTGTTGAAGACAAGAGTTGTGTGTACCCAGCCTTCTGAAATGCTTTCCGGGAAAGTTGCTTCTGCTTCATGAAGAGATTCACCGGCAGCAAGATGGAAAATAAGACCTGTGTCACGAAGACCGATAGTATAACGTATTTTGTTTTCTGCGTTTGAACGCTGATTTAATTCAAAGAAAATTGCAGGATTTGAAATGAGACTTTCGTTCATACGAACCCAGAAAGAAGTTGTAAAGCTTGCCTCGTTCAATTTGAACTTCTTAGCTTTGAAATATCCCGTACAACCCAATTCACTGCAGGAGCTTCTGACACCTGTTGAATAATATTTGATTGTGCCTGATTCTGATATTCTGTTGTTTTTCGTAAGGTCTTTGACGTTATTATCCATATTTACTGCGAGCAATACTTTGTCTTTGTCAAAGAAACTGTAAAGACCTTTTTTGCTATCAATTTCAGGAGTTGGTTTTGCTTCGGGGATACTTGGATTGGCTTCAATTGTAATATATTCTTTGTTGTAGTCATTGAAAACGCCTTCCGGAACCTGAGAAGAAAAACCGAACATATCATATTCAGGAATATCAAGTCCGAAAGCATAAAGCACGATAGCGGAAATATCCCTTGTCTGCGCAAATTTTGTTTTAGCGTTTTTGTTGACTGTTTTTCCGGCAATACCAAGGAAAACATATTTTTCGGCGTCTGTATATCCACCGTGACCTTTGTTTATTCCGCCGTGGTCGGTGACAACTACAAACAAGGTGTCGTCAATAATACCTTGTTTGCTATATTCGTCGTAGATTTTTCCAACATAGCTGTCGGATCTTGAAATTTCTTCGAGATGTTCTTTGCTTCCGTAATCGTTTGCGTGACCTGCTCCGTCAACGTTGTCAAACTGGACAAAAAGGAAATCAGGCTTATTTTTTACTATGCCAACGATTTTTTCACAAAGCTCAGCGTCTTTGGAAGCAGTGTCGATATTAACGTTGAGGCCTTCTTCCATAAGACCGTTGTTGATAACGCCCCAATTACAATATGAATATATGCTTGATTCAGGATATGCGTCAAGTATACGCTTGAAAATTGACGGAACGTTTTTGATGTCATATCTTTTCTGGCCGATGCTCTGGTTGGTTACTTTGTGCACGTTTGGTTTTGAACCTGTGAGCATAGCTCCCCAGTTTTGTGCACTGATAGTCGGTGCCATAGAAAGAGCGTCAGTTTTTGCGAAATAATTTTCAAAAATTCTGTCAATATTCGGAGTAGAGGCTTTTTGGCAGAAATTACCCATTCCATCAATTCCGATAACAGCAACGTGTTTGTATTTTCTTCTGTTCATATTATCTCTCCCTGCCTTAGTAGCGATATATTCAACTGATACATCATCAGAATCCACAACAACAGTCTGGTTTTCTGAGTTTGTATCAGTAAGTTTTGTGTTGTCCGGTTTTGAACAGGCAGTCACCGTTGCAAGTATACAGGTAAGTGCCGTCAAAAAATGAATTACTCTTTTCAAATCAATCACCTTTTTGTTTTTAATATGATATAAGATTACACGAAAACCAAAGAAAAATCAAGTACTTGAATAGTAAAGTTTACATTTTTCGTGCTTGTTATTTCATATAAATAAAAGGATTTTGGTGTAATTATATGGTTTTGTTTATGATCAGGATTAAATTCTAAAACTTCAATAAAGTTTCATAAAAATGTTAAAGTTACAAAAAATTAACAATTAAAACATTGACATTTAACAATTTGAGTTGTATATTAGTAAATAGGGATTAGCACTCTCACGTTTAGAGTGCTAAAAGTGGAAAGAAGGTGATGTATGTGGAATTGAGCGAAAGAAAGAAAAAGATTTTAGCTTCAATTGTTGAGCAATATATCAAAACCGGTGAACCTGTCGGTTCAAACGTATTGCTTTCATGCCTTGATTTTTCCGTATCGTCTGCAACGGTCAGAAACGAAATGTCAGAGTTGTCTGAAATGGGATTGCTTGAACAGACGCATACTTCATCCGGCAGAGTTCCGACGCATAAAGGATACAGATATTATGTTGACGAGCTTATGAGCGAAAGACAGCTTGACGAGGAACAAAAAAGAAGAATTGATATGATGATGGGTGTACATTTTAATGACCCTGAAAAACTTCTCGAACAAGCAAGTGAAATTCTGGCAGATGTCACTAAATGCGCTGTCGTTTCAACCACACCGTCGGACGCCTGTGCAAAAATCAAAAAAATTGAATTAATACCGATTGCAAGAAGAACGGCAATTGTTGCAATGCTGACTTCAAGTGGTGTTTTGAAAAACAGAGTCTGCAGAACAGATGTTGAGCTTACGGGCGAAATTGTGGAAATGTTTTACCGATTAGCAGCAGAAAATCTGATTGGAAAAACGGTAGCAGATATCCAGACGGCAATGATACAGAGTCTTGTGGTATCTTTTGGAGAAAAATCGCTTATGATGTCTCCGATAATAATTACTGTGGCAGACCTTGCAAAAGACATTGCAAAATCGGAAGTTATGTTTGAAGGACAAACGAATTTGCTTAAAAATAACACCAGCGATATGATGTATGAAATTCTTGATTTGCTCAAAAGAGCAGATGTTGTGTCAGGGCTTGTGTCTTCCGGAAAAGATAGTATCAATCTTTATATCGGGGGAGAAAATCCGTACAGTCAGTTAAGCAATTCGAGTTTGATTTTTTCAAGGTATAACGTCAATGGTGTTGACAGTGGGGCTTTTGGAATAATAGGCTCAACGAGGATGGATTATGCTTCGCTTTTGCCGAGTGTAAAATATCTGACGGATAAAGTAGGAATATTGTTGGCAAAAACGCTTGAAGATTAAAAGAAAGGATGACTATTGTGGCAAAAACCAAAAAGGAAGAAACAAAGGTTGACGAGAATAAAGAAGTTGAAGATGAAAAAGATAATGCGTCAATAAAAATTCAGAAAGAACTTGAAGAAAAAAATGACCAGCTTCTGAGACTTGCCGCTGAATATGATAATTTCAGAAAACGTTCACAACGTGAAAAAGAATCAATATATTCTGACGTCAAAGCGAATGTTCTAGGAGATTTGTTGCCTGTGATAGACAATTTTGAGAGGGCTCTTGACGGCTCGGGAGATGAGCTTGAAAGTTTCAGAAAAGGCGTTGATATGATTTTCAATCAGCTTGTTGAAACGATGAAAAAACACGGTGTTGAAAGCTTTGGGGAAGTCGGAGACGAATTTGACCCGAATTTTCATAGTGCAGTAATGCACATAGAAAGTGAAGACCTGGGAGAAAATGTAATAGCACAGGTTTTCTCAAAAGGTTATAAAGTAGGCGATAAGGTTATCAGACCGGCTACTGTTCAGGTAGCAAATTAAAAAAGTTAATTATTAGGAGGAATAATATTATGGCAAAAATTATTGGTATTGACTTGGGAACAACAAACTCTTGCGTAGCAGTTATCGAAGGTGGAGAACCGGTGGTAATTCCTAACGCAGAAGGTGCAAGAACTACACCTTCAGTTGTAGGCTTTGGCAAAAATGCAGAGAGAATGGTAGGACAAGTTGCAAAAAGACAGGCAATCACTAACCCTGACAAAACTGTAATTTCAATCAAACGTCAGATGGGTACTGATTACAAAGTTGCAATTGACGACAAAAAGTATACTCCACAGGAAATTTCAGCAATGATTCTTCAGAAACTTAAAACAGACGCTGAAAGTTATCTTGGAGATAAAGTAACAGAAGCAGTAATCACAGTTCCGGCATATTTCACAGACTCACAGCGTCAGGCAACAAAAGACGCAGGTAAAATTGCAGGACTTGAAGTCAAGAGAATTATTAACGAACCGACAGCTGCTGCTCTTGCTTATGGTATAGACAAAGAAGACGACCAGAAGGTTATGGTATATGACCTTGGTGGCGGAACATTTGACGTTTCTATCATTGAAATGGGCGACGGTGTTCAGGAAGTACTTGCAACAGCAGGTAACAACCGCCTTGGCGGTGACGACTTTGACCAGAGAATTATTGATTGGCTTGCTGATGAATTCAAAAAAGACCAGGGAGTAGACCTTCGTGGAGACAAAATGGCAATGCAACGCTTGAAAGAAGCTGCAGAAAAAGCAAAAATTGAACTTTCAGGTGTTACAACATCACAAATCAGTCTTCCGTTTATTACAGCAGACGCAACAGGTCCTAAACATCTTGAAATGACTCTTTCAAGAGCAAAATTCAACGAAATGACAGCAGACCTTGTTGAGGCAACAATGAAACCTGTTCGTCAGGCAATTTCAGACTCAGGACTCAGCACTTCTGAAATTGACAAAGTTCTTATGGTTGGTGGTTCTTCAAGAATTCCGGCTGTTCAGGAAGCAGTTGCAAAATTCATCGGAAAAGAACCTTTCAAAGGCATTAACCCTGATGAATGTGTTGCAATCGGTGCTGCACTTCAGGCAGGTGTTCTCGGTGGAGATGTTAAAGGACTTCTTCTCCTTGACGTAACTCCGTTGTCACTTGGTATTGAGACAATGGGTAATGTAAACACAAAAATTATCGAAAGAAATACAACAATTCCTGTTAAGAAGAGCCAGATTTTCTCAACTGCTGTTGACAATCAGCCATCAGTTGAAATTCACGTTCTTCAGGGTGAAAGAGAATTTGCAAAAGATAACAAGACTCTTGGCGTGTTCCATCTTGATGGTATTATGCCGGCAAGAAGAGGCGTTCCTCAGATTGAAGTTACTTTTGACATTGACGCAAACGGTATTGTTCACGTTTCTGCAAAAGACCTCGGAACTCAGAAAGAACAGTCAATTTCAATTACATCTTCAACAAATATGTCAAAAGATGATATTGAAAAGGCAGTAAAAGAAGCTGAACAGTTTGCAGAAGAAGATAAAAAACGCCGTGAGGATGTTGATTTGAGAAACGGCGCAGACCAGATGGTATATCAGTGCGAAAAAATGCTTACTGACGAAGGTGACAAATTCTCAGACGAAGAAAAGAACACTCTCAATGAAAAAATTGACGCACTTAAAGAAGCTCTTAAAGGTGAAGATATTAATCTGATCAAATCAAGACAGGATGAACTCCAAGCAAAATTCTATGAAATTTCCGAAAGATTGTACAAAGAAGCTCAGGCAGCAGGAGCACAAGGTGCAGACCCTATGGGTGGAAATCAGGCAGGCGCAGGAGATAATTTCCAGGAAGCTGATTTTACAGACGTTGAATAATATTTCCGACAAATAAGGAGTAGATTTTTCTTGGCAGAAAAAAGAGATTATTACGAAGTGCTTGGGGTTAACAAAAGCGCTTCGGATGACGAAATAAAAAAAGCATACAGAAAACTTGCAAAGCAATATCACCCGGATTTAAACCCGGGTGATAAAGCGGCTGAGGAAAAATTCAAAGAAGCAAATGAAGCTTATGAAGTTCTTTCGGACAGTGACAAGAAAGCAAGATACGACCAATTCGGCCACGCCGGTGTTGACCCTAACTATGGTGCAGGCGGCGCAGGTGGCGCAGGTGGATTTGGTGGCTTCGGAGGAATGGATTTTGACCTTGGTGATATTTTTGGAAGCTTTTTTGGAGGAGGCTTCGGGGGAGGCAGACAGTCTAATCCGAATGCTCCGAGAAGAGGTGAGGATTGTCAGTCAAGAGTTACCATATCATTTGAAGAAGCTGCAAAAGGCTGTCATAAAAAAGTTGAAATTAACCGTATAGAAGGTTGCTCCGAATGTAATTCAACAGGTGCGAAAAAAGGTACAAATGTTGAAACGTGTTCAGAATGTGGTGGCAGAGGCCAGGTTAATATTCAACAGCGCACTGCTTTTGGCGTTATGCAGACAACAAGAGCTTGTCCGAAATGCGGAGGTAAAGGAAAGATAATTCCGACTCCGTGCGAAAAATGTCACGGTAACGGAAGAGTTTCAAAGCGGGTTTCTATTGACATAAATATTCCGGCAGGTATTGATGACCGTCAGGTTATCAACGTCAGAGGTGAAGGCAACAAAGGTGCTAACGGCGGACCGTCAGGTGATTTGAAAGTTGCCGTTTTTGTCAGACCACATCCATTCTTCGAAAGAGACGGATATAATGTGTGGTGCGACATTACTGTATCGTTTGCTCAGGCTGTGCTTGGTGATTCAATACAGGTTGCAACTCTTGACGGAAAAGTAAAATATGATTTGCCGGCAGGCACTCAGCCGGGAACTGTTTTTAAACTCAAAGGAAGAGGTATTCAGATACTTAATTCAAAAGGAAAAGGCGACCAGCTTGTAAGGATTAATGTTGATGTGCCTAAAAATCTTTCTGCAAATCAGCGTGAATTAATTCGACAATTCCAGGCAGAATTTGGAGACAAAGCAGTACAGGCACAGACATATGGAGAAAGCAGTTCAGAGGATAAAAAAAGCTTTTTCGGTAAAAAGAAAAAATAGTAATAAATCGGTGTGAAAATAATTGCTCACACCGGTTATTTTTTTGTTTAAAATTGTTGCATTTTATAACTGCATAGTGTATAATTAAGAGAATTAGTTTATTGGTATAATGGGGAAGCATATGAACATTGTTGCAGTAATCTCAGAGGAACTTAAAATTAAGACTTGGCAAACGGAAAACGTAATCAAACTTCTTGATGAGGGATGTACTGTACCGTTTATTGCAAGATACCGCAAAGAGAGTCACGGAACTCTTGACGATCAGAGCATAAGAGTTATTTCTGAAAGACTTGAATATCTGCGAAATTTGCAGAAGAGAAAAGAAGAAATTTATTCTGCAATAGAAAAACAGGAAAAAATGACACCGGAGATAGCTGATTCACTTGAAAAAGCTACAACGATGGTTGAAATTGAGGATATATACAGACCTTTCAAACAAAAGAAAAAAACAAGGGCTTCTGTTGCAAAAGAAAAAGGCCTTGAACCTTTGGCTGAATATATCTATTCTCAGCAAGAGGATTCGGTTAAACTTGAAATTTTTGCTGAACAGTTTATTAATGAAGAAAAAGAAGTCAACACAGTTGAAGATGCCATTAACGGCGCTTTGGATATAATTGCAGAATATATATCCGACAACGCAGAAATCAGAAGAAGACTTCGTAATCTTTTCCTTGTGACAGGTAAGATTGAGATTAAAGCTGTTGACGAAGAAAACGAAAATGTTTATGACAGATATTATAATTATACTGAGCCTGTCGAGAAAATAGCCGACCACAGAATTCTTGCTATTGACAGGGGAGAAAAAGAAGACTTTTTAAAAGTTAAAGTTTCGATTGACCACGCAAAAGCTATCAATGTTATCAGAATGTTGACACTTAAAAACAACAATGCGCTCAGTCAGAAGGTTATGATGGCTGGGGAAGATGCTTGTGACAGATTGATTTTGCCGTCGGTTGAAAGAGAAATCCGTTCGATGTTGACACAAAGAGCGGCAGAATCGGCAATCAGAAACTTTTCAAACAATCTTAAACCTTTGCTTATGCAACCACCTATAAAAAATAAGGTTGCGATTGGACTTGACCCCGGATACAGAACGGGATGCAAGGTTGCAGTTGTTGACAAAACGGGAAAAGTTCTTGATACGGGAGTGATTTATGTCACTCATTCCCAGGAGCAAAAAGAAAAGGCAAAAGAACTTCTCAAAAAGTTTATAGAAAAATATTCTGTTGATATAATTGCAATTGGCAACGGAACAGCATCAAAAGAAACTGAAATTTTTACTGCAGAACTGCTCAGAAGCGTTGACAGAGAAGTTTCATATATGGTAGTCAGCGAAGCGGGCGCATCTGTTTATTCTGCTTCAAAACTTGCAGCTGAGGAATTCCCTCAGTTTGATGTTGCATTGAGAAGTGCAGTTTCAATCGCAAGAAGACTTCAGGATCCATTGGCAGAGCTTGTTAAAATAGACCCGAAAGCGATAGTATACAGGGGGCGAAAAGTATTATAAAAAGCTCATGCCTACATCTCAAACTTACCAGCAGCGTTTCCGCTGGCAACTCATACAAGGAATTTGGTAGGATAGGAGAGAATAGGATAGATAAAATCTATCTTTTTCGATAAAATCGCACTATAATTTGCATATATCAAGATTTTTCA
>JAFOEP010000139.1 GCA_017380115.1 Clostridia bacterium
ATCATCATATTCAACAGTAACCTGAGTTTTTCCGTCAGGTCTGAGATATGGTAATGTACCGTTTTTTCTAACCTCAGTCAGACGTAAAGCAAGTTTATGAGCAAGTGAAATTGGCATAGGCATAAGCTCAGGAGTTTCGTCACAAGCAAAACCGAACATCATACCCTGGTCACCTGCACCGTTAAGGTTATATTCGTCATCAACGCCTTCTTTCTTTTCGAAAGAATTGTCAACGCCAAGAGCAATATCTTTTGATTGTTCATCAATAGCAACAAGCACAGCGCAAGTGTCAGCGTCAAAACCTTTTTCAGAAGAATCGTAACCAATTTCTCTGACAACATTTCTTGCAATTTTTGAATAATCAACCGTGCTGCTGGTAGTGATTTCACCCATAATAAGAATCTGACCGGTTGTGCAGGTTGTTTCACAAGCAACTCTGCCATAAGGGTCATTTCTCATAATTTCATCTAAAACAGCGTCTGAAATATTGTCACAGATTTTGTCGGGATGACCTTCTGTAACTGATTCAGAAGTAAAAAGATGTTTAGCCATATTATTCATTCCTTTCTTTCACACAAAAAAACTCCGAGGCAACACCTCAGAGCAAAAAGTCTTATCTTTCGGTGTGACCGCAGGATTTAGCACCTTACAAAAAATTGCAGGTTGCCGGGTTTCGCAGGGCCTGTTCCCTCCACCACTCTTAATAAGTCATCGTTTTAAATTGTATACATATTATAAAATCAATTCAATAAAATGTCAAGATGTAATTTTTTCAAGATAAATTAAATTTTACCTGACCATAAAAAACAAAAAACAGCAGTCATACCAAGATAGATAAAAGTATGACTGCGTATTTTAATATTGTTTTATTAATACCAGAGGAAACCGAAAAGTAAAATTTTAATTAACCATTGCCACCAAGCCAATTTAACATTAATGGTGATTTCGGCAACTTTTTCAGGGCTTGACTGTGTAACCGTAACTTTTGCAGTGCCTTTCTTAACGCCCGTTGCTTTTGTACCATCGACAGAAACAATGCCTGAATCGCTTGTTGCAAAACTACATTTTGAAGCATCAAAGCCTTCAAGATAATCCATCAGGTTAACGCTTGATTTATAATTCATATCAATTGAAATTTCAACTTTTTCAGGAGCTTTGTTAAAGTTTGAAGATGCTGTTAATGCCTGACCGACTGCAACAAATGAAGCGTCGGAAATATGATTTCCTGCACATCTTCCGACATACCAGACGCCACCTGCAAATGAGGATGTTTTCTTGAAATCGTCTGAAATAAAGATATCATTGTCTGAAAGAGAGGCGATTGCATTTTTTGCTTTGAATTGAAATGAAACAATTACACTTTCATCACTGAGAATAACAGGTGTGTTACTCTTTGTGCTGTCAGCGGTCCAGGTTGCTGTCAATAATTTATATTTTGACATAACGGAAGACTGTGACCAATAGGAAGTGTTGCTGTTACGTTTGGTGTATAATTCCTGGGGAGATTTCCAGTTACCGTTTGTGACATAGTTTGAAGCCATTACTCCCTGAAAATTCAGGAATGAGGAAATAGAAGATGAACTTGTGTTGAGAAGCTCAAGCTTAGTGCTGTCATAAACAACGGGAAGTCCGACAACATAAATTTTGTAGTTGGTTTTAAGTTTAACGCTGACTGTAATTTTATCGTCTTTTGAGATATCAGATGTTTTGTCAGCTACAATTTTAAATTTTGCCTGATTAGCGCTTTCGTCTGCAGCAAAACTTGTCAATGAGATTGAGAACACAGACAAAACGCAGATTAAAGCAAGAAAAAGTGATACTAATTTTTTCATAATAGTTTTCCTCCCATCTACTTTCTTGAATAATTTTACCATATCTCTTTTACTTTTTCAACCTTGACTTTTAAAAAGTGGGGATATATAATTTAATTTGTCAGTTCGAAACCATCCTGACATTAAACAAAACTAAGGAGAAAAAAATGAAAAAGAACACTATGTGGAAAATCAGCTTTGTTGCTGAGTCTGCCATCATAGCGGCAATTTATGCTATGATGACACTGGTATTGGCGCCTGTTTCTTTTGGGCCGGTACAATTTCGTTTGTCGGAGGCATTATGTATTTTGCCCGTGTTTATGCCGTCGGCAATACCCGGACTTACTATCGGGTGCTTCATTGCAAATTTTGTAGGAAGCTCATATCCTCTTGATTTGATTTTCGGAACACTTGCGACATTGATAGCATCAATTCTTACAAGAAAATTCCGAAACAAAAAGATTAAAAATTTACCCGTAATCTCGTCAATTTTTCCTGTAATAGTCAACGCTGTGATAATCGGGATTGAAATTTGTTTTTCTGCAAACGCACACAAAAACATGAGAGAATTTACGGTACTGTTTTTTTCATCGGCAGGAACAATTGCGTTGGGTGAATTTGTTTGTTGTTGTATTATAGGACTGTTTTTATACAAAGCGATAACAAAAACTGAAATTCTGAAAAAATTTAACAGGTGAAAAATATGAGAAAAAAAGACCTTGCATTAAAAGCAGTTGAAGCATTAAAAAAAGATTATCCTGAGGCAAAATGTTCCCTTGAAGCATCAAATCCGTTTGAACTTCTTGTGGCAACAAGGCTTTCTGCACAATGCACAGATGCAAGAGTGAACATTGTGACACCTGCGTTATTTGAAAAATATAAAACAATAGAAGATTATGCGAACGCAAAGGTTGAAGATGTTGAAGAAATTGTCAGACCGTGTGGATTTTTCAGAACAAAAGCAAACGATATTGTTGAAATGGCGAAGAAAATCATATCGGACTTTAACGGCAGGGTACCTGACAACATAGAAGATCTGACAAGCTTGCCGGGAGTCGGAAGAAAAACGGCAAATTTAATTTGCGGAGACGTTTATCACAAACCGGCAGTTGTTGCAGACACTCATCTCATCAGGATATCAAATCGTATAGGACTTGTGAACTCAAAAAATCCGAAAACGGTTGAAATGGAGCTCAAAAAAATACTTCCGCCTGAGGAGAGCAATGATTTCTGTCACAGAATGGTGCTTCACGGAAGAGCTGTTTGTGTTGCAAGAAAAGCAAAATGCGACATTTGTTCAATGAAAGAATTCTGCAAAAAAAAGATTTGAAAAAAATATACAAGAAAAAAACTATGGATTATGAGAAAACCCGCAATCCATAGTTTTTATTTTTTTAATTTAATCAAAAAAAGATTCAATTAATTTTTCGCTGTCATCGGGAGAATATTTCCAATAAGAAATATGTTTATCGTGGTAAAAATATTCTGTCGTTGGTTTGGTATAATGAGCGTCAAAGGAATCAACAATAATGAGCTTTATTTTCATTCTTTCGGGAATAATACTTTTGATGTAAACGCAGGCGTTTTGTCCCGGAGTAATGTTGTCGGCATATTCAGCAAGACCGGCAAGGTTTGGAGAAAGTTCAACAAAAATACCGTATTTTTCAATTGACCTTACGATTCCCGAAACTGTATCTCCGACAGTAAATCTGCTTGAATTTTCTTCCCATGTTCCAAGCAATTCTTTGTGAGACAAAACAATTCTGCCAAACTCATCCCTTGATTTTACGATAGCTTTGATATTTTGTCCGGAAGAAAATCTTGCAGACGGATGAGGAATTCTTGAAACGGAAATACTGTCAATTGGTAAGAGAGAGTTAATTCCTGCGCCAATGTCTGCAAAAACTCCGAAGTTTTCCATGTGACAAACCCTTGCGTCGATGATATCACCAATGCAAAGATGCGAAACATATTCTTCAAGACATTTTTCCTGAACGGTTTTTCTGTTAAGAATTGCTCTGATTTTTCCGTCGTCAGATTTTTCGAAACGGTCAATAACAAAAGTGACAGGCTTGTTGACCTTTGAAATGACAGCAATATCTCTGACGCTTCCGTCATCAAGACCGATTGCGCCGTTTTCTCTTGGAATGATACCCTCGATTTCACCAAGGTCGATATGTAAATCGTGGTTATTGTCGCACCTGACAGCCCTTGCTTCAAGAATTTTTTTGCTCAAAAAAGCCTCTCTGAGAGTGTCGATGTTTTTTAAGTAGTATTGGTTTTGTTGTGTGGCCATCAGATTGCCTTCCGGTAGAAATTTCAAAATTTTTCGCCCCTTATCTTTATATTTGTATTTTGTTGTTCACTTTTTAAGTAAAATATGTTATACTTAAATATATATGTTTGGAGATGTGAAAAAATGGATGTTCGTGTCGGAGATATAGTAATAATGAAAAAAAATCATCCTTGTGGTTCAAACAGATTTGTTGTCAACCGAATAGGAATGGATTTCAAACTCAAATGCGAGAAATGTTCTCACGAAATAATGATTGCCCGTTCCAAGGCAGAAAAAAATATAAAACAGATTATTCGTGAGGAATAAAACAAAGTCTCTTAATATCAATATTTATCGTGAGGTAAAAATATGCTTGAAAAGTTGATTAATGTTGAAAAAAGATTTGATGAAATCAGCTCGTTACTTTGTCAGCAGGAAGTTGTCAACGATGTTGAAAAATATACAAAGCTTATTAAAGAACTTAACCATATATCTCCTGTTGTGGAAAAATATCGCGAACTCAAAAAATCAGAAAAAGATTTTAACGAGGCAAAAGAGCTTCTTGAAGATAATACTCTGAGCAAAGATTTTCGTGAAATAGTTGAAGAAGAATATGAAGAATCAAAAAAATTGATTGCTCAATATACTGAGGAATTAAAAGTATTGCTTTTGCCAAGAGATAAAAATGATGACAAAAATGTTATTGTTGAAATCAGAGGTGGAGCCGGAGGAGAAGAAGCTTCACTTTTTGCAGGTGTGCTTTTCAGAATGTATTCAATGTATGCAGAAAGCAAGGGCTGGAAAACTGATGTTCTTTCTTCAAGTGAAACAGGTCTTGGTGGATTCAAAGAAATCAGTTTTATGATAGAAGGCGATGGAGCATATTCAAGATTTAAGTTTGAAAGTGGCGTTCATCGTGTGCAGCGTGTGCCGGAAACAGAATCTCAGGGAAGAATCCATACTTCCACTGTAACCGTTGCCGTTTTACCTGAAGCACAGGAAGTTGACGTTGAAATCAATCCTGCCGATTTGCAGATTGACACATACCGTGCAGGTGGTGCGGGTGGACAGCACGTCAACAAGACTGAATCTGCAATCAGAATCACTCATATTCCGACAGGAACTGTTGTTGAATGTCAGGATGAAAGAAGTCAATATAAAAATAAAGACAGAGCAATGAAAATTCTTCGTTCAAGAATCCTTGAACAAGAACAGGAGAAACAGAACGCAGAAATTGCCGGAGAAAGAAAAAGCCAGGTCGGTACAGGTGACCGAAGTGAAAGAATAAGGACTTATAACTATCCTCAGGGTAGAGTCAGCGACCACAGAATCGGGCTTACGCTTTATAAGATAGACCAGATTCTCAATGGCGATTTAGATGAAGTTATTGATGCGCTTGTTACTGCTGATACTGCAGAAAAAATGAAAGCTTCGGAAGAATAAAATGAAAACGCAGATAATTAAAATTAATTCAACCATACAAAAAGACGAAATAAAAAAAGCCGCCGATGTTTTGAAAAACGGCGGACTTGTCGGCATACCGACTGAAACTGTTTATGGCTTGGGTGCAAATGCACTTGATGAAGAAGCTGTAAAAAGCGTGTTTGTTGCAAAGGGCAGACCACAGGACAATCCGTTGATTGTGCATATCAGCGAGTTTGACGAAATTTATGGTTTAGTCAAAGAGGTTCCTGAAAGTGCCAAAAAGCTTGCAGAAAAATATTGGCCGGGACCGATGACAATTATATTGAAAAAGTCTGACATAATTCCATCTGTCGTCAGCGCAGGGCTTGACACTGTTGCAATACGTTTGCCTGAACATGAAATTGCAAGAGCAATAATCAGACAGGCAGGTGTGCCGATAGCTGCACCGTCTGCAAATCTTTCGGGAAGTCCCAGCCCGACAAACGCAAAATGTGTGTATGACGATATGAATGGAAGAATACCGCTGATAGTTGATGGTGGAGAATGTAACGTCGGGGTGGAATCAACGGTTGTGACACTTGTTGGCGACAAACCGAAAATTCTGCGTCCGGGTGGTGTAACCCCTGAGCAGATAATCGAAGTTCTCGGAGAAACAGAAATTGACAAAGCTGTGCTCAATCAGATTGATAAAGACGAGAAAGTGTCGTCACCCGGAATGAAATATAAGCATTATGCTCCAAAAACAAAAATTATAATTGTCAGAGGCGACAGAGAAAAATATTTTGATTTTCTGAAAAACCAGACAGGTAATTTTGGTGCGTTGTGCTTCGAAGATGATGTTGATGAAATAAAATGCAAGTTTGTCACATATGGTATAAGTACAAATTCTTTTTCGCAATCCAAAAATATTTTCAGCGCTTTGAGAAAAGCAGATAGTCTGGGCGTTGATGTTGTTTATGCAAGATATCCCTATGAAGATGGTATGGGACTTGCAGTGCTAAACAGGCTTTTGCGCTCGGCAGCGTTTGAAGTGATAGAGGTTTAATTATGTTGGTTATCGGTTTGACAGGTAAAACAGGTTCAGGAAAAAGCACCGTTTCTTTGTTGCTTGAAAAAAACGGATATTTTATAATTGACGGCGACAAAGTTGCAAGAGAAATTGTGCAGAAAGACACGCCGGGATTGAAAAAACTCTGCGAAGTTTTTGGGGAAGATATTTTAAATTCCGACAAAACATTGAACAGAAAATTACTTGCAAAAAAAGCTTTTGCCGACGAAAACTCAACTAAAAAACTCAACGAAACAACCCATCCTTTTATTAACGAAAAAATAAAAGAAAAAATTGAATTTGCAGACAAAAACGGCTATGAAGTCTGCGTTCTTGATGCAGCAGCATTGCTTGAAAGCGATTGCAGAAATTTTTGCGATATTGTCGCAGTGGTTTATTGCGACGAAGAATTGAGATTAAAAAGAATAATTGAACGTGATAAAATCAGCGTTGAAGATGCAAAACTCAGAATGAATGCGCAGAAAGACGACGAATATTATTTTAAAAATGCAGACATAATAATCATTAATGATGAAAAGAATAACATTGTTGAAGAAACAAAAAAACTTATTGATTTTGCTGAGGGCAAAAAATGATAATTTTTAAAAAAATATTTATCTTTATTCTTGTTGTTGCTGTTTTAACTCTTAGCGTGTTTGTCGGAGGAAAAGTTGCAATCAGAATGTTGTATCCGACTACATATTCCGAATTGGTTGAAAAATATTGTGAAGAATACGGTGTTGAAAAATCTTTAATGTTTGCTATAATAAAAACAGAAAGCAATTTCAGAGCTGATGCTGTTTCTGACGCAGGTGCAAGAGGGCTGACTCAGATTCTGCCCGAAACTTTTGAATGGCTAAGAAGTAAAACAGGAGAAAAATTGTCTTCCGATATGCTTTTTGATAGTGAGGTTTCAATCAGATACGGAACATATATGATCAGCATTCTGCTCAAAGAATTTGACAACAACCGTGAAACTGCCATTGCAGCTTATCACGCAGGAATCGGAATTGTCGGAAGATGGCTCGAAGATGAAAAATATTCTTCTGACGGAAAAAACCTTAAAGAAATTCCGTATAATGACACAAAATTATACGTTGAAAATGTTAAAACGGCAATTGCAATTTATGAAAATATTTATGATATGTGAGGTAACAAAATGGATGATGTTAAAACTCTCTCTGAAAAACTTTTTATGAATCCTAAAAATGCTGCAGCAATTCTTGATGAAAGTGAAATCAAAGTTGCAGATGATTATGCAGAAGGATACAAAGATTTTTTGTATAAATGTAAAACTGAACGTGAAAGCGTTGTTTTTGCTGAAAGAATTGCAAAAGAAAACGGATATGTTGAGTTTGATAAAACAAAAAAATATAATCCCGGAGATAAAATTTATTTTGTGAACAGAGGCAAGTCAATAATTCTTTGCGTGATAGGCAAAAAGAGTATTGGCGAGGGTGTAAAAATTGTTGCGGCTCATATTGACTCTCCAAGAATTGACTTGAAACAGAACCCTCTTTATGAGGATAGCGACATTGCGCTTTTCAAAACGCATTATTATGGTGGAATCAAGAAATATCAGTGGACAGCAAGACCGCTTTCTCTCCATGGCGTTGTGATGCTTAAAGGTGGAAAAAAAGTTGAAGTAAATATCGGTGAAGATAAAGACGACCCGAGATTTGTTATCACAGATCTTCTTCCACATCTTGCAAAACAACAGATGAAACGCACTTTGTCAGAAGCCGTACTCGGTGAGGAATTGAATATTGTTGTCGGAAGCAGACCGTTTAAAGCCGATGAAGGCAGCGAACTTGTTAAACTCAATATTATGAATATTCTTAATCAGAAATACGGTATGACACAGGAAGATTTTCTTTCAGCAGAGCTTGAAGCTGTACCTGCAGGAGAAGTCAGCGACATCGGTTTTGACAGAAGTCTGGTAGGTGGCTACGGCCATGATGACAGAGTTTGTGCATATCCTGCATTGACAGCAATTGTTGAATGTGACAATCCGGAAAATACAATTATAACTGTTCTTACAGATAAAGAAGAAACAGGAAGCGATGGAAACACAGGATTGAATTCTTCGTATATGGCATATTTTATTGCAGATTTGGCAAGAATGGAAAATTTGCAGATGCACGATGTTCTTTCTAAGAGCGAATGTCTTTCAGCAGATGTTAACGCAGCATTTGACCCGACATTCCCCTCAGTTTATGAAAAAAATAACGCCTCTTTTGTCAATCGAGGAGTTGTAATGACAAAATATACAGGCTCAGGCGGAAAAGGCGGAACATCAGACGCAAGCGCTGAATTTGTTTCAAAAATGAGAACGCTGTTTGACGAGAACAATGTTATCTGGCAAGCAGGAGAGCTTGGAAGAGTAGATGAAGGTGGCGGCGGAACAGTTGCAAAATATATTGCAAACCTTGACATAGACGTTGTCGATGTCGGAGTACCTGTTCTTTCAATGCACGCACCGTACGAAGTCATTTCAAAAATAGATTTGTATATGGCACATAAAGCATTCAAAGCATTTTTCAAATCATAAAATTAACCGTAAGGAATAATAAATGCACCCCAAAAGCAAACGCC